>CAZFUU010000001.1:0-27411 GCA_964522565.1 uncultured bacterium
TGATGGCTGAGTCGCTTCCCTGATGTTTCAAGAATGCTACAACGGCGCGAGCCGCATTCCCCCGAAGAAAACCAAATGCCCGTTTTGAGAAATTTTTTAACAATATTTTTCGACAATCTCGCCGGCAACCGGAAGTTTATAGCGCTCGCCCTGATAGGCCTTGACCATTAAAATAACCCACACCACAACGGCAAGCAAAGACAACAACCCGCCCAGCAAAACGCCCAAGACCGGGATCAGCATCAGCACCCAGTGAGCGACAAAAATCGCGCCGAACACGACAATCGACTGGATCGCATGAAAACGAACAAACGGGTTCTTCTCGATCAAAAGGAAAATCACTCCGCTGACAAATCCCAGCACGTACGAAAGAAGAGCGGCCACGTTTGGCTGAATGCCGGTATCTGTTTTTCCCAAATCCTTTGTTTCATTGGTCGTCACGGCTTCCCTCCTTGTTAAAATCGAACCGGAAAACGGATCCTGATTATTCAATAAAATGCTTTTCAAGTATCGCGATTTTTTTCGCGGCGTCTCCCGCAAGTTCTTCGGGATATGAAATATCTTTCAACAACTGATACGCGGCCCGCCAGTCTTCCCTCTCTATCAGATAAACGGCTTGTTCATGGTTCTTCTGAACCGCCATCAATGCTTCTTCGTTATTTTCCCGGATCACTTTTGCCTTCGCCTCCAAATCTTCTCTTAACGCCGAGAAATCTGTGGAGGTCCCCTGCGGCGCGGGCGTCCGGGCCTGACGAATAATTGCCGTCTGAATCTCCTGGTCAATCTGCGAAAAAACTGGCGGGTATTCCGGCGGAAGAGATGATTCCGGTGCCTGTGCGTATTGATTGATACGGCTCAAAAGATCTTCGGCCAGCATGCTTGCCTTGTTCCAGTCCCGCGAATCAATCGCGCCCGCCAAGTCCTGATAGGATTGATCGATGCGGCGAAGCGAGTCACCCGACTGCTGATACGCAAAATATCCGCCGAACGCCGCCAGCTTCCCCAGAACATCGTTAATATACGGCCGAAGCATCACAAGGGCAATTGCGCGGTTTTTTTCAACGCTATTTTGATAAACGGGCAGTGCCAATCCGCTCAACAGGGCATTTCTTGCCTGAAGATAATCTCCCTGCTCATAAAATTGGGCTGCTTTCAGATATCCGTTCTCGAACGCTTTTGTCACCCCCCGGACATACGCCCATCCCAATGGAATTTTCCGCTGTTCCTGCGCCGATTTTAAAAATGCCTTGAAATCATCCAGGGACCAGAAATTCAAGGTTGGCGCTTGAGTTAATCCGGCAACGGAAGGGGCTCGGCGTTCCAAAATGTCAATTTCTCTCTCGCCAAGAGATCGTGGAATGGTTAATTGAAACGGCATTTTCAGTTGTGTCTTTTCATCTTCGGTCAAATCCGGCTTTTTTGCAACCACGGAAAGAACTGTCTTGGGTTGCGGCGGCTGAATCCGCAAAGGCGCGGGGGCAGACGTTTGCGGCAGAAACAGAGGCGATTTTTTGATCGAAGACAAGGCGTTTGAAACGGGCGCTTTAAAAAATAAAATTATTCCGCCAATCAAAAACGCCAGAACACAGCAAACAACGAAAATCCTGATCGCCAGCGATGAAAAGAAAAAATGCGGCGACGAAGCTCCTTGCGTTGCGGCTGTTTTAACCCGGGACACTTCCTTGTCCGCGCGGTCGTCTTCCAGAAGAGGGTCCAAAGCCGTTGTCCAAAAACACTTCGGACACCGTCTCAGATCTTCATTGCTCAAAATAAACACATGGCCGCAATGGCCGCATCGAAATTTCATAAAAATCCTTCCCGATTTAGCTCATAGTGTAGGCACAGCGTGAAACAAAATCAATCTGAAAAAATCTGAATTTTTTCATTTTAGCGCGGGACGCGGGGACAAGTCGAATGTTGACTTTGGACATATCTCTGAATGCGGTAAAACATGGACGAACGCGGGGGGAAACGACCCAGGCTTTGGCGGGGGTGATACAGGATCTTCGAAGATACTCGCCGAAGCCACGGCGCTTTAAGCCGCGGCATCCAGCGCTTTTATAATTTTGGCGACAAGCTCGTCGTTTTTAAAAATCAGGCCGTCATGCTCCACTCCTTCAAGAAATGCCTGAAGTTTTTCGGCCGGATACCCGGTCACGATATAAATCGGGACATGAGACAGGGCTTCGATTTTTTTAAGAATTGAAATGATTTGGGTGCCGCTTGCCTGCGGAAGGTGAAAATCAATAAAAAGGACATCCGGCTTGGCAAAGATAATATCGTCTATCGTTTTATAACCGCTTTCGGAAACACAGGTACAAATCTCAAACCGGGAATGATTCAGCGACAAGCTGAGCATTTCCAGGAAATCCTTGTCGTCGTCAATAAAATACGCCCGTTTTCGCTGGGTGACAATTTCAGATGACATATTGTTTTTAATCCCTCTATGAACTTTACCACATGATACGGGAAAGAAAAGGGGCGGGAATCAAATAAAAACAACAGGGAAAATCTTATTTTATTTCGAAACAAAGTCGTATGTGCTGATGCGTTCAAGCCATAACAAAATGCCCCCTGGCTTAATAAAACCCCCAATTATCCCGAAAAAACTTGCAAAACCAATGTCGAATCGTTAAACTGGCCAGCAAAGGAGATAAAATGCCGGAACCGAACGAATGGATGAAAAATCAAAGCCCCGACAATGATCCGCCCCGGGATATTTTTGAGCGCATTTTCACGGACATTCGCATTATTTTCCTTGTTTTGATTATTCTTCTCCTCGGCTGGCTCGCCAGCGGAATTTATGTCGTCCAGGAAGGCGAAATCGGCGTCATTCGCAGGTTCGGGAAAGAAGTCCGGCAAAGCTCCGCGGGCATCAATTACCGGCTTCCCTGGCCGGTTGAAACGGTGAACAAAGTCGACGTCGCATCTATCCGGCGCGCAGAGATAGGTTTCCGCACCAACAAAGGCCCCGCGCAAAGAACCCAGCGTGCCATTTCCGAGTCGCTCATGCTGACAGGCGATGAAAATATCGTCGACGCGCAAATGATCATTCAATATAAGGTACGGGATCCTTCCAAATTTTTATTCCGCCTGAGAGAACCGGAAGAAACGCTCCGGGTCGCCGCGGAAGTCGCCCTCAGAAGCACCGTCGGGAGGACAACCATTGACGATGTTTTAACCGTCGGCCGAGCCAAAGTTCAGGTGGAAACCGTCGCGTTTCTGCAAAAACTCATGGATGATTACGTCTCCGGAATTTTAATCACGGAATTGAAACTGCAAGTAGTCGATCCGCCTGAACAGGTGAAAGACGCGTTTCATGAAGTCGTCCGCGCCCGCGAAGACCGCGAACGCGTAATCAATCAGTCGCGCGGCTATAAAGAAGACGTCATTCCAAAAGCCCGGGGAGAGGCCCAAAGAATTCTTCGGGAAGCGGAAGGGTATAAACAGGAGCGTATTCTGAAAGCCAGCGGGGACAGCGCCCGGTTTCTGGCGCTTTACGAAGAGTATCAGAAAGCGAAAAAAGTCACGCGTGACCGGCTTTATTTGGAAACGATGGGAAGAATTCTTCCCCGAACGGATAAAATCCTTGTCGACCCGAATGCAAACGCGACCATCCTCCCCGTGATGGCTGCCGGCGCGAAATACATGGTACAATCCGATTATCAAAAAGCGCTTGACGGCGGAACTTCCCAGCCGGCGATGACGGCGGACGAATATGCCAAATCGATGATACGCAGGAGGAGCTTGTAAATGTCAAAGCGTCTGATTCCTTTTATCACCTTGGGGGCGCTGATCATCCTGACCCTGTTGCCGCAGTCGCTTTTCGTCATTAATGAATGGGAGCAATGCATCATTACCAAATTCGGCCAGTACCGGCGCACCATCCGGGAGCCGGGTCTTCACTTGAAAATCCCGTTTCTTGAAAACGTCCAGCGTTATGACAAGCGCATTCTTGCCAATGACGCGCTGCCGGGCGAATATTTAACGAAAGACAAAAAACGCTTGTTGGCCGATCACGTGGTGCGATGGAAAATTTCCGATCCGCTGTTATTTTTCAAGTCGGTCCGAAACGAATTCGGCGCTTCTCACCGTTTGGATGACATTGTGTTTTCGGAAATGCGGCGGGAATTGGCTGAAAACGATTTCGCCGATATTATCGCCCAGAAACGCGAACTTTTGATGGAAAATATTGCCGCCCGCGCGCATGAGTTGTCCAAGCAATTCGGAATCAACGTGGTTGATGTGCGCATCAAACGTGCCGATCTTCCTTTGGAAGTGCAGGCAAGCGTTTTTGCCCGGATGGTGGCGGAACGGGAACGCATCGCAAAACGTTACCGTTCCGAAGGCGAAGAAGAAGCGCAAAAAATCCGCGCGGAAACGGACAAGGAACGAACCATTTTGCTCGCCGGGGCCTATGAAGAAGCCCAAAAAATCCGCGGAGAAGGCGAACAGGAGTCAACGCGGATTTATGCCGAAGCGTTCGGGAAAGATCCGGAATTTTACCGGTTTATTAAAAGTATGGACACCTACGAACAAACCCTCCGGGAAGGAACCTCTCTCATCCTTTCATCGGATTCGGAATTATTCAGGTATTTTCAGCCTGTGACGCCGCGCGCTGAATAAAGCGAAGCGGTTTCTCGAAAAAATCCTTGCCCGCAATCACGGAAAGCTCATTGTGAGTTCCATCCTGAATAGCAAAAATTTCTTTTGGGCCGGGCGCCTTTTCATATAATTTTTCCGCCATCGAAAAAGGCGCGATTTCATCCTGTGTTCCGTGCAAAATAAAAACAGGACAACGAGCCTTCCCGATGATGGTTTCGTTATCAAGCTTGAAATCCCCCAAAAACATCCCGGCAACCGGCCCATAATGTTTTTTTCCGAGTTCTTCCATCGAAGTAAACGCGCTTTCCAAAATCAGGGAGTGAAACGCTTCCTGGGACGCCAATTCAACCGCCGGCGCCGAGCCGATCGATTCCCCGTAAAGAATAACCTGCCGGTTTTGAAACCCTCTTTGATTGAGCCAGGTGACGGCCGCTCGTGAATCCGCCATTAAATCGGACCCTTTTTTGATGCTTCCTTCGCTTTTACCGTAACCGCGATAATCCAGCAAAAAAACGGAAACGCCGTTTGTGACCCAATCTTTGGCTTTAAACAGCCGCATCGAAATATTTCCGGCGTTGCCATGGAGCAAAAGAAGACAGGTTTTGCTTTCAGGCGCCGGTAAAAACCATCCATGCAGCCGGACATTGTCTTCCGTATTCAGATACACATCTTCCGCCTGCAATCCGAAATCTTCGGGCATTTGCACAAATTCTTTCGTCGGAAAAAAAATCATGGTCGCGATCATCGTATTCACCAGCCATTTGATTATATTCATATGAATTGAGTTGCTTTTTGAAAATCCTGCCGGTATATTAACGCCGTTATGATTTTTATCAACAATATTCTTTGGGCTCTGCTGGCATTTCTCGCAGGATCCATTCCGTCCGCTTATCTTGTCGCCAAATACGTCAAAGGCATCGATATTCGGGAACACGGAAGCGGAAACGTCGGCGCGACCAATGTTTTTCGCGTGGTCGGCAAAAAATGGGGTGTCGTTGTTTTTCTCCTGGATGCCCTCAAGGGCTGGATTGCCGCCGTGATTATCGCAACATCTCCGGACGCTTTTGTCAATCTGACTTATCCCCTGAAGCAACTCCTCTTCGGCGGAGCCGCGATTTGCGGGCACACGTTTACGCCGTGGCTGAAATTTAAAGGCGGCAAAGGCGTGGCAACGGCGGCCGGAGCGCTCCTCGGAATTTTTCCGTTCGCGACACTCATCGCGATTCTCATATGGGCAATCGCGTTTGCCATTAGCCGTTATGTTTCAATTGCTTCGATGATTTCGGCGGCTTTGTTCCCGGTTTTGCTGGTCATTTTCCACCGAAGCACGGAGTCATTTGAACTTGTTTTCTCGGTTTGTGTGATTCTGGCGGGCTTGTTGATTTATAACCACCGTTCAAATATCCGGCGCCTGTTTGAAGGCCGGGAAGCACGGGCTCGGTTCACCAATCAAAAAACAAAATAGCCCCGCTCGTGCGGCTGTTTCAGCTACTGTCCGGACTCATGTCTGGACAATAGCTTACTCGTTCAACACATCAAGCAGTGAATTGCCCAGCGCCTGAAACTCGCCCGCTGAAACAAAGCCGGTGATTCGGGTATATTCAAATTCACGTCCGTCGGGACGAAGAAAAATAACGGTAGGCACGCCGAAAATGTCGTAACGGTTAATGATTTCCTCGGAAACGGCGTCATCCGGATCCGTTAAATCCATTTTAAATTTTTCAAACGGCTCAAACGCTTCAATGACCTGCGGATGCGAGTATGTAAACCTGTCCAGCTGATGACAGCTGATGCACCAATCGGCGGAAAAATACAAGACAACGGGTTTTCCTTCCCTGAAAGCGGCTTCCAAAGAATCATCCGAATACGCGCGCCAGTTCATTTTTTCGCCCGGAGCGATAAAAAAAATCACCAAAGCGGCGACGACGCCGGCCGTTCCAACAACATGCCGCAGACGGGTGAAAACCTTACTGCCTTTCCCCGATTCATCAACAAAACCCAAATAAAACGCCCCGCTTCCTATTACAAGAGGCACAACAAGAGACAAGAAAGAAGGCGCCCATGCCACGCACAAATAAAAAGCCGCCAACCCGATTAAAAGAACGCCGAACAGTTTTTTAATCCAAACCATCCACGCCCCCGACCGAGGCAAGCGGTCAAGCAACCCGGCAAAAGTCCCTAAAATCAGATAGGGGAATCCCAGCCCCATGGATAAAACAAAAAAAGTGATGAATCCTTTCCAGGCATTCCCTTCCTGCCCGACAACGGTCAAGAGCGCAATAATAGGAGGCCCGACACAGGGAGCGGCAAATAACCCCACGAACATTCCGGAAAAGAAAAGACCTGCCAGACCAATATGCCGGAATCCTCCGATCCGGCCAAGCCAGGAAGACGGAATTTGAAATTCATACGCACCGAGCATCCCCGCGGATAGCACAAGCATGACCAGGGCAATGACCGTTAACGCCAAAGGCGTTTGGAAAAAAGCGCCGAATAATTTTCCCGTTAATGCCGCGGCCAGGCCGAGAGAGCTGTACATGACGGCAATACCCAATACAAAAACCGCCGACCGCCCGAAAGCCAGAACCGAGTTTGCTGATTTTTTTCCGCCGAAAAGCGCCACGGTAACCGACAACATCGGATAAACGCAAGGAGTTAAATTAAGCGCGAGCCCTGATAAAAAAACGCCCAGTAACCCCAGAATCGACAATTCCATTCTTCACCTTAAAAGAAAAGGGAGAGGGTTCGGTTTACTCACGCCGAATCCTCTCCCATCTTGTTCGAAACGACCGAACAAATGATTTGATTATTCAAACACCGGCTTCCCGTCGACGGCCTCTACTACCGCATCCACAATTTCATATGTGCCGTCTTCAAGTTTTTCAACGTAAATCCCAACGGCGTATTTCTTGTTGTCTTCGCCGGTGAAATTACCCTTGAGCAAATATTCGTTTTCTATCACTTGCAGGACTTCGCCGTCAACATCCGAAAACTGCAAATTAAGCAAATTCCCCGTGTCCGGATCATCGACTTCAAAAGATCCAACCGAGCTGATTTCATCACGGACCAAATCAGCGGCGGCCGCAAGGATCGGAGCCGCTTCTTCAGCTGAGAGCTGAATTTCCGCGTACCCGAGCTCTGTTTCATCCAAATCAAAAATCGCGATTTCGTCAATCTCCTCTTCAACGACTGCTTCTCCTCCGGCATCAGTTGCCTGAACAACAACCTGCTTCACTTCTTCTTTTACCGCCCGCGCCGTTCCGACAAACGCAAAATACGCCGCCAGAATACAAACGACAAAAAACGCAAAGCCGGTAATCCACATTTTCCTATTCTGATTCATAACTAATCCTCCTCTGTATTATTTATTTGCGTAGTTTAAACCGATTCTCTCCGAAAAGCAACACCGGATATTTTTGCCGTTTATGCACTTTTCACTGCCATTCAAGGGGCGTATCTGATGCTGAAGCGGGATATTTACCCGTATCATATGCTAACATGAACAAGCCCCTGTGTGGACGGTTTGATGCGACACCCCGCCCTTTCTTCCCAAACAATCGCGCATCTATAAGGACGCGTTGTTTTTCCCAATCCGGTTTTATTCCGGAAATTTTTCGCACCGAACCATTTTCCCGCGATCATTCAGCGAAAAATTCGGTTTTCCAAAAATTGAAAAAATCTGTCGTCGCAAAATTTTTTTCATTTTTTGTCTTTTTTCCCTTGCACACTCAGGCGAATTTGCTAGAATCCAAATTTAGAAAAACTTTTTCAACAAAAAGGGGATTGATCATGAAAGTAAAATTCCAGAACAAAGTATTAATGATTGGTTGCGGGGCTGTCGCGCAATGTTCACTCCCGATCATCAAAGATTTAATCGACATACCTTTCTCGAATATTACCATCATGGATTTTGTCGATAACCGAAAGGAATTGCAGGTCCAAAATGCTTTAGGCCTGGGGGCTCGATATGTCATCGACAAAGTGACCAAAGATAACTATAAAACGCTTCTTTCCCAATATGTCGGGAATGGAGACATGATTATCGACCTCGCCTGGGACATTGATACCTGCGATATGCTTCAATGGTGCCGGGAACAAAACATTCTTTACATTAACGCCTCCTTCGAGCTCTGGGAGGCCTATACGGGCGACCAAGGCAAACACCCGACCGAATTTACGCTTTACGCGCGTCACATGGTGTTAAGGAAAATTCTTGAAGGATGGAAAGACAACAAGGGCGCGACAGCGGTCCTGGATCACGGAGCAAACCCGGGGCTTATTTCTCATTTGGCCAAGCAGGGGCTTGAAGATATCGCCAATAAACTGATCTCCGAAAAGCCGACGGATGCGCGAGTGCCGGATTTAAAAAAATACCTCGCGGAGCAGAATTTCTCAAAGCTGGCTCAGCTGGAAGGCGTCAAAACAATCCACATCAGTGAACGCGACACCCAAATCACCTCAAAGCCGAAAAAGGTCAACGAGTTTGTTAACACCTGGAGCGTGTTGGGAATTTATGAAGAAGCGGTCGCGCCGGCAGAGCTCGGCTGGGGGACGCATGAACGGTTTATCCCAAAAGGCGCGATGTTTCATCGCGAGGGGCCTAAAAATCAGATTTGCCTCAGAAGCAAAGGCATGAAAACCTGGGTCAGGTCCTGGGTGCCCTGCGGAGAAATCACAGGAATGGTGATTCGCCACGGCGAGGCCTTTTCGATATCGGAATATTTAACGGTATCGGAAGGCGGCAAGCCCGTTTACCGCCCTACGGTTCATTACGCCTATTGCTGCAGTGATATGGCGGTCAATTCACTGCATGAACTCGAAATGCGGCAGTATGACCTGCAAAAAGCACATCGAATCGTCAATGATGATATCACCGAAGGAAACGACGAGCTCGGATGCCTCCTGATGGGGCATGACTTTAATTCCTGGTGGATCGGAAGCGTGCTGGACATCCATGAAGCCAGAAAGCTCGCGGCCGGGCAAAACGCGACAACAGTTCAAGTCGCCATTGGCGTCGTCGCGGCGGTTTGCTGGATGATACAAAATCCGCGCGAGGGCGTTTGCCTGCCTGAGCAATTGCCGCACAAGCAAATTCTGGAAACCTCCAAACCCTACCTTGGAAAATTTATTTCCCAAGCCGTGGATTGGACACCGGTAAAAAGCCGGAAAAACCTGTTCCTGGATTACGGCTATCAGGAGCCCAAACCGGAAGATACCTGGCAATTCACGACGTTTCTGGTCGATCCCTATGAGGTGGAGGAGCTTTCCGCCGCCGAATATGAAGAAGTCCGATCTTAGCCCGAACGGCAATACGATTGAAAATCTGATCCGGCAGTCCGTCAAAAAACACGGAACGCCGGTCATGCTGATCCGCAGGACTGTCCTCAAAAAACAGTTCCAGCGGTTCAGAAAATCTCTGCCCCACGTCGTTCCCTACTACGCGATTAAGGCGAACCCGAATCCCGAAATCATTAAAACATTCGCCCGGCTGGGCGCTAATTTTGACGTGGCGAGCGCGCGCGAAATGGAGGCCGTGCTCAATCTAAAAGTTTCCCCCAAGCGCATCATTTTCGCAAACACAATCAAATCCACGGCCGATATTGCCGCCGCGCATAAGGCAAACGTCAATTTAATGACGTTCGACAACGAGCCGGAACTTTACAAAATCGCGAAATACGCGCCCGGCACGCGCGTTCTGATCCGCATCAAGGTCGGAAATGTCGGAAGCATTGTCGAGCTGTCTCTCAAATTCGGCGCGGATCCGGAACATGCCGTTTTCCTTCTGCGCAAAGCGCGGGCACTGGGGCTTCAGCCCATCGGCGTCGCGTTCCACGTCGGATCCCAATGCACCAATATCGCCAACTACACCCAGGCGCTCGAAATTTGCGCGCATATTTTCAGGGAAGCGAAAGCGGAAGGAATGGCGCTCCGGATGCTGGACATCGGCGGCGGATTCCCCATCCGGCACTTCGACCGCGAAAAGCAGCTCATGTTTGAAGATATCGCCCGGAAAATACAGAATGAACGCCTGCGTCTTTTTGATTCGCGCGTCAAAGTCATCGCCGAGCCCGGCAGGTTTTTTGTTGGCCCGGCCGGCATTCTCGTCACACAAGTTGTCGGGCGCGCCTATCGCAACAACAAAAATTATTATTACGTCAATGACGGGGTCTACGGGGATTTCTCCGGAATCGTTTTCGATCACTGCAAGTATGAATTCAAGACCCTGCGGCGCGGACAGAAGTTTTTATCCACCATCGCCGGCCCCACGTGCGATTCTTTCGACATTATTTCCCTGACGGAAGAACTCCCCGAGCTCGATTTGGGGAATGTGATTTACGTGAAAAATATCGGCGCTTATTCTTCGGCAAGCGCTGTTCAGGGATTTAACGGGTTTCTGCCCGCCAAAGTGGTTCTGGTGGATTAAGCTTGAGGCGGCCGATTCCTGTATTTGAGAACGGCCGCGAAGACGCCGGAAAACAGAATTAAATTAAATATCCCGAATATTCGAAACACGGGATCGGAAGACCGCAATGCCGCCGGCGTCATCAACAAAATACAGCTCCATATCCCGACAGCCCAGACCATACTAATATCAGAAGATGATTTCCGGCGAAGAATGTGCACAATGAGCGGCAGATTAAAAAACGGCAAAATGACGCTCGCGATTAATCCGACCTTTTGAATTACCTCATCCATAAAGCGTTAACTGCCTCCTGTCTTTCGAGTTGCCTTTTAATCAGAAACGATCTTGTGCCTAATTGACACACCTGTCACACAGCTTTTTGACCGCCGCGCAGCCCATCCCCGAAAACAAAATTTTAATAACTCATTGTATTTCATGAGGATACGTTAATCAAGCGGCTTTCGTAATCATTCTGGCACGCCGAATGCAAAAATAAAATCGAACAATTAATGAAAAATCAAAAAAACCAAAAAAATAACAGGAGAATCAAGCCATGAACACGATAAAAAAATATAATTCCGGATTCTGGAATCCGCTTCATGAGCTCGAACATCTGCAGGATGAGATGAACAAGCTCTTTGATTTTTCGCTGATACGCCGTCCGGCTCAAGGCGGAGATTTTTTGGCGGGATTGTGGTCGCCGGCCGTGGACATCAGAGATTCAAAAGACAAGCTGATCGTCAAAGCCGACATCCCGGGTATCGAAAAAGATGACCTGAAAGTCACCGTGGAAAATGGCGTGCTCATCATTCAAGGCGAACGCAGATTCCAGCAGGAAGAAAAGAAAGACGATTTTATCCGCACCGAGCGGTCGTATGGCGCGTTTCAGCGCGCATTGCAATTGCCAACGGCAGTAGACGCGAATAAAATCCAGGCAACCTGCAAAAACGGGGTTTTGGAGCTTGTGCTCCCAAAAACCGAAGAAGCAAAACCGAAACAAATTCAAATTGACGTCAAATGAAAAACGGGCGGCTGATTTCATAAGTCAGCCGCCCGCTTTTTTTTATTCAGAAGTTTGATTTTGATTTTATAGTGCTTCGACTTTGTTGACCGCTTCAACGGTTTCCGCTTTAACTTCCTCTGTTTTTTCCACCATCGGCATTCCTCCGCCTTCTACCGCCTCAACGGAAAGACCAGGCGTTTCGGGGACACGCCCGACCGCGACCATTTCCTCCGGCATGATTTCTTTCAGGGGAGTCACAGAATGTCCTTGCCCGGTTTTTAGTGTGGGGCCGCCGACTGATTCGGCCCGTTTTTCCAAACCCGGAGGCGGGTAAGGCATATTCGTGCCCGCCTTGATGGGAACGGCTTGAGGTTTTGGCATTGCCTTGGTCTCAATGCTTTTCGGAGAAGCTTTCACGGTTTCCACTGCCCGAGGCGCCGCGGGCGTTTCAACTTTACTTTCTTTCGGCGCCCAAATCCAACTCCACCACGATCTTCCCGATTCTTTGACTTTTTCCCCGGAAGATCCCGATTGGGCCATGACAGGAGCTGCCGCAAGGCCGAAAAGAAGTCCGCCGGCAACAAGTATCGAAACAGCGATTTTAAGCTCTTTTTTCATACATTCCTCTCTTTCTTTTTGCGCACGTACCATTCATTACCTATAGATTAATACGAGCGCTGTTCGGGAGCAATCTTTTTTCCGGGCTTCTTTCGGTCGGAAGCTGGAGGAATTTCGATGGATTTTTGTTCTAAAAATCAAATGCGGCGATATGAGGCAAAAGCAGCCGCAGACCGGCCAAAAAACCGACGGCGCCCGCGAGCACAACAGCGGCTTGAAACGGCATCAATTCCAGGTTTTTCTTCGCGAGGTAAAAATACGCGATCACAATGAACGCCCAAGTCAATCCCGCCGCCGTCCCTTCAATCGCAGCCGCGTGAATTTTAAGATCAGGCACTGCCAACAGGAGGATGAGAGGCAAAGCTCCCTTGACCAGCAAGATCACGACTAAGCTTATCACCATTATTTTCCCCTGAAACAGCATGGCATCCGAAACAGCGCAGGGGCTTCCCATCAAGGAGGTCAATGCCTTCATGATAAAGGAAAAAAGCACGATTCCGACCAAAACAAAAAAAGAAAACCGTGTCATTCGCTCCCTGTTGATTTGATTGACGAGGTCGTCTCCGAATGCCTGACGGAAGATCAGGGACATCCATTCCGCAGTTTTAAGCCCTGTCACTTCGGAAAAACCGCGGACATTCGGACGCTGCGGCGCCGGCTCAGACAGCGGCTTTCCTTTTCGCTCCAACATCCCGCTTATTTTTTCGGTTAGAAAATTCCAAAGGTCGAAGGATTTTTCCGGTTTTTCCCGGGCGGGGGCGCGACTTTCAGCCACAATTTTCCGGATTTCCGAACGGTAAACTTTGATTTTTCCGCCGTCCACCTGGACCACGAGATGATCGGACGCTTCCTGAACGATATTTCCGCTTATCCGGTTACCGTTCCGCAGAAAAATTTCATCAGCGAGAAGAACGCCGCTTGACAGGAAAGAAAATACAATGATTGTCGCAACCCAACAAAAAAAATTATATCGAATAAATCGCATCGGGGCCCCTTTTTAAATAATCATCGGCATCGCCCCAAAATAGCTTAGGCCTCAAACCGGTCAGCTCAAGGCCTTTTCGCCGCGTTCTTTCGTTCTGATCCGAATCGCCTCGGCGATCTCCGATACAAACAATTTGCCGTCTCCCACATTGCCGGTGTAGGCCTCCTCTAAAATCGCCGCGACGATCACTTCCACATTCTTGTCGGCCACGACAATCTCAACCTTGATTTTGGGCAAGGTCTCTATGCGAAATTCTTCCCCCCGCCATTT
Source organism: uncultured bacterium (assembly GCA_964522565.1). Classification (GTDB taxonomy): domain Bacteria; phylum Omnitrophota; class Omnitrophia; order Omnitrophales; family Danuiimicrobiaceae; genus CAZFUU01. The sequence continues at coordinate 13,885 of CAZFUU010000001.1, forward strand.
TTGAACAAGCCCTTTCTGAAGGCCATGCCCTTCTATTTCGGTAATGGTAATCCCCGGATACCCGCATTGCTCCAATACTTTGCGGACAGCGTCCAGTTTTTCGGGTCTGATAATGGCTTCGATTTTTTTCATCACAGCGCCTCCTGTTGATTATTTTTTTCACATTTCGGCTGTTTTTTGAGACGCGAGCCGTTGACCATATTCGCAATGACGTAGACGGGTTTGCGTACCACAAAATCCGCGTAAGCAAAGTTTCCGTGTTCGCCGATATCGAGGCCCAGGATTTCTTCGTTCAAACTCACCCGCACGCCAACCCATTTTTTAATTCCCCACCAGGCCAAACCGGCCAGAAAAAAAGTGAAAATTCCCACCGAAACAACGCCGGTCATTTGGGCCTGCAGCAGCTTCGTGCCTCCTCCGAAAAAGAGCCCGTTTCCCGTTGTGCCCGGGCTGACCCAGTCCTCGGCAAAAAGGCCGACACAAAGCGTCCCAAAAATTCCGTTCACTAAATGCACCGCTGTCGCTCCGACCGGATCATCGATGTGAATCTGATCGAAAAACAGAACCGCGAACACAACCAGAATGCCCGCAAAAAATCCGATAATCGCCGAACTGGCGACGCTGACAAATGCGCACGATGCCGTAATCGCCACAAGCCCCGCTAGGCATCCGTTAATCGTCATGCTCAAATCCGGCTTTTTCAACACAATCCAGGATGTGGCGGTCGAAGATATAATCGCCGCGCAGGCCGCCATATTGGTCGTAACGCAAATATGCGCGATCAAGCCGGGATCTGCGGCCATTGTACTTCCGGGATTAAAGCCGAACCATCCGAGCCATAAAACCATCGCTCCAATCAGGGCCAAAGATAAATTATGTCCCGGAATCGCATTGATTCTTCCGTCAGCCGTAAATTTTCCGAAACGCGGCCCTAAAATAATCGCTCCGGCAAGAGCCGCCCAGCCGCCGACCGAATGAACGACCGTAGAACCCGCAAAATCCCAGAATCCAAGTTCCGCGAGCCACCCGCCTCCCCAAATCCAGTGTCCCGTCACCGGATACATAAAAGCGACCAGAAAAAAAGAAAACAAAATAAAAGATAAATATTTGATCCGGCCGCCGACGGCGCCGGAAACAATGGTCGCGGCCGTCCCGGCAAAAACCAGCTGGAAGAAAAATTTCGCCAATAACGGCACGCCGGTCCAGTTAATCGCGGAATACACCCCCAGGTACGCCGCACCCGTCGCCGGGCTGTTGTCCGTTCCACCCAGCATCCATAAGCCGTTAAACCCGATAAACCCGTTCCCGTCGCCAAACATCAAGCCCCACCCGATTAACCAAAACGAAATGGTTGAACAGGCGAAGACGACAAAGTTTTTCGACAGGACGTTGACGCAATTTTTGCTTTGTTGAAACCCGGCTTCCACGCATCCAAAGCCAAGATTCATAAAAAAAACCAGCATGGCTGTCCCGAGAACCCATAAAGTGTCAGCGACAATTTTGATGTCCATAGCGTGCCTTTCCCTGGAAAAGATTGAAAAATTGATACACAACCATAAGAAAGCAACGACTGTGCCAATCTCGGGAAAATCCAATCTTGCGAAAGGCAAAAAATTTTGAGGAAACCCTGTTTACGCGGGACAGAGAGCTCGAAGCAACTTTTCGGTAAAAACGATGACAATTTTGTATGACTCTTTTGGCTGCTATTTTTTGCGGAAAAGCGCGATGAAAAAACCTTCCATCTCTGAGGTGGGCAAAATACGGATTGTTTTATTCACGTCAGCTAAAAAAGCCTGTTTGCCCCAAGATAAAATTCCGCGCATCTGGTTTGGAAACGGAAGAGAGGGCATTTCCAGGGAAAGCGTTTCCTTGAATCGCTCAAGCGCCCAGTGAACGACACTTTCGTTTTCTTCCGGCGCAAAGGTGCAGGTGGAGTAAACCAAAACGCCGCCCGGCTTCAACGCCTCAACCGCGGAATAGAGAAGCTTCTTTTGTTTACGCGCCATTTCTTCCGTTTTTTGCGGCTTCCAGAATCCGTAGGATTTCGGCTCCCGGACATCAAACCTGCCTTCCGCGCTGCACGGCGCGTCCAGCAAAATCCGGTCAAACGCACCGGGAAAATTCCGGCCGAACGCTTCACCGTATTTCATCGAAAGTTCGGCGTTTTTGACGCCTTGCATTTCCAAATTGGCTTTCAATTTAAAAAAACGGATCCGATTATTATCATTCGCGACCAATCTTCCTTCGTTCCGCATCCAACAGGCGATTTGCGTCGTTTTGCTGCCAGGAGCGGCGGTCATGTCCAAAATATTTTCTCCCGGCTGAGGGGAAAGCGCCAGCACGGGAACCATGCTCGAAAGCGCCTGCACATAAATCGCGCCGGTCCGGTAAATATCGGTTTGCTGAAGTTCGCGGAGCCGTCCCTCGCGCAAAATCATCGCGTCCCGGTACCAAGGCACCGGATCGACCCGGAAACCTCCAAACGATCGCAAAGCGTCCAGTATGGTTTCCCGGGTTGCCCGAAGGGTGTTCACCCGAAAAGTAGTCGGCTTCGGTTCGGCAAACGTATTGGCAATCGAATCGAATTTTCCGGAAGGAAAAATCCGGTGTAATCGTTCGAGAAACAGCGGTGGCAGGCGTCGGACTTCGTTTTTCATATCAATTCAATCGCGCGCGTTAGTGAGGCATTGCCGGAATTTGAAGATGAAGAAGCGCCAGGGCGACCAGAATCGATACCGCGGAAACCACAATCCCCGGCTTGAGCCATGTCATAAAACTGATGTTCGCCTTGTACTGCTTCTCCAGCATGCCCATGGCAACAATATTGGCGGTACTGCCGATTACGGTCAAATTTCCGCAAAGCGTGCCCCCAAAAAGCATCCCCCACCAAAAGTGATAAATATAAATACCGGATTTCTGGATCTCAAAAAGAATCGGAATAAATGTCGCCACGGCAAGCACATTGTCCATGAAACCGGTCAGAATGCTGATCGCCGAAGAAAATGTGAAAAAGAGCATGGTCTCATTACCGCCCGTTACCCGGATCATGAGTTGCGCGATTCGATCCGTGACGCCAACGTATTTCAACGTCCCGACGGACGCGAACAGGGCGATAAAAAAAGTCAACGTCCACCAATCCACCCTGCGCATGAAAAAATCCCTCGCGTTCGCCGTCTGCAGGAAAATAGCAACCGACCCCATCGCGAGCGCCGTTCCGAGAAGAAGCGTATTTTTCTCCAGCCACAACAATTCCTCTATCGAATGGTGGAAAATAAGCAGGCCGATCGTCGTTAAAAACAGGGCCCAGCAAACTTTGATGTCTTTTTTTACGAAATGAATGTGCCTGGTTTCGTAATCCTCCTTGGTTTCCGCTTTCATCTGGCGATCCAGCTCCGACATCGCCCGTCGAAATAAAAAGAAACAAAGCGGAATCACAATCAAAATGACCGATATCGCAATCGGGCTCGCCCACCTAATAAAATCCAGAAAGCTGATTTTCCCGCGCAAGGCAATCATCACGCCGATTGGATTCCCGACCGCCGTGGCGCTTGACCCGATGTTCGTCGCAAAAACAATCATTAACAGAAACGGGATGGGATTGACTTTATAACGACGCGTTAAATGAAACATGGCTGACATCATGAATAAAATCGACGTGACTTCGTCCACAATCGCCGCCGAAAAAAAGGAAATCATCATCAACGCCGCCACTAACCGGTAGGGTTTGTGCCCGATTCTGTCGACAACCTTCGCGACGAGATATTCAAAAAAATGCTTTTCTTCCAGATGTCCCACCACGCACATCATGCCTACAAGAAAAAGGATGATATCGAGCCCCGCGTTCTCAATAACTTCTGGAACATTCAACAGATTGGCCGCGAGCAGAATCGCGATACCGGCAAAAGCGAATGTCACGCGGAACGGCCAGTAAAAAAGGGTTCCGCAAATGATAATCAGAAAAACAGCCGTGGCGATCACCTGTTGGGCGGTAAAGCCCGATGACGCAAGGAAAGCGCTTGCCGTGACAATAACACCCGCAAAGATGAGAGGTATCTTCATTGATTTCATAAAGGATTTGTTTTATCGGAACAGCAAGTTTTTGTCAAATTAATTTCCACCCGTGAAATTGATGTTGCAACAATCCTGCCATTGTGCGGGAAAATTTGCAGGATTGACCGGAGGGATTTCCGGAAACGCGCGAATCAACGACCGCCGGAGATAATTTAGCTCTGTTCGAAAAAAGGGGCTATTTTTTTTCGAATTTCATCAAATCGTCCGGAATTCCCAAAACCACCATAATATCGTCCGGCCGGAACACATAATCCGGTTTTGGGAGAATTTCGCTTTGGCCGCTAAGCGGATTTTGTACTGCCAAAATCTGGATACCGTATTTTTTCCTTAATTCCAGCTCACCGATGGCTTTCCCCATAAACTCTTCCGGCGCCGCAATTTCGACGACCCCCAATTGCTCGGAAACCCGGATTAAATCCAGCACATCCGGGAAAACAATACTTCTGACCAACCGGACTGCCTCGTCTTTTTCTGGGAAAATCACTTGATGGGCGCCGACAATTTTTAAAATTTTTCCGTGATCTTCGCTCGTGGCTTTCGCGAGGATTCTTTTGACGCCCAGCTCCTTCAGGTGATGCGTGATCAAAACGCTCGCGTCTATTTTCCCTCCGAGCGCGACGATCACAATATCCATTCCTTTCGCGAACTTATCGAGCAAATCCTTGTCGGTCGCGTCTCCGACAATCACCTGCCCCACGTTATCTTTAATATCATCAAGCGTTTCGGCGTCATTATCGATCACGACGACCTCGCATTTTTTGGCCGCCATTTCAACCGCGACAGTCCTCCCGAAATTTCCGGCCCCGATCACCAATGCTTCCATATCCCCTCCCTGTGTTTGAACAATTATCCGATCAAAATCTCTTCTTCGACGTATTCAAAACGCGGCCCCGTCTTTCTCCTCATCATCAGCCCCAAGGCAAGCGTCAGCGGGCCCACCCGCCCGATAAACATCAGCATAATCATCAGTAACTTCCCCGGCAAAGACAGCGAGGATACCGCTCCCGTTGATAATCCGACCGTTCCAAACCCCGACATGGTCTCAAAAAAAAGATCCAGAAAGCCCGTGCGCGGAAAAGCCATGGGCGCCCCTGCCTTTTCGGTAATCTGAAAGCACAGCGCAAAGACCGTCACCAGCACAAACCCCGCGGCCGCAATCGCGACGGCTTTGGCGGCGGCCGTGTTCGGGATTTTTCTTTTAAAAAGAGACGCCGACTGCCGGAACCTGGCCAGGTCTTTGACCAAAGCGGCCAGCACAGCGAAGGTTGTTATTTTAATTCCTCCCGCGGTCGACCCCGGACAACCTCCGATAAACATATACATCATGACAAAAAAAAGCGACGCATTGGTTAAAAAAGCCGTGTTGAGGGTATGAAAACCCGCCGTCCGGGAAGTGATGGAAAGGAAAAAAGAGTTCATCACCTGCTGCGGGAAGCTCAGCTCGGACAACAAATTATCCCGCTCAAGAAAAAAAACCATCAATGCCCCGAACACAATCAAGGCGCCGGATACGCTCAGGCAAACGCGTGAATGAAGGCTCAGCCGGAATTTTTGCCCCTTACAAAAAGCGTCCAGCCACGCGCGGACCTCTTCGAGCACCATAAAACCCAAACCGCCCAGAACAATCAGGACCGCGATGCAGCTTGGCAGATAAAATTCTTTTTGAAAGCGTTCCAGGCTGTCCGGAAACAAACTGAACCCCGCGTTACAAAAAGCCGAAACCGAATGAAAGATTGAATAAAAAACCGCGCTTTCTCCTCCGTTCAACTCTTTGAAACGCTGGAACAGCAAAATACTGCCTGCCGCCTCGAAACACAACGTCATGGCCAAAACAAACCCCAAGATCCGTATCAGATCCCGGACTTCTGTCCCATACGGCTTTAATCCCACGGACAAGCGCGACACCAATGTGGTCCTCCCGCGAAACAAAAGCACGAAAAAAACCGAAAACGTCATAATGCCAAGGCCGCCGGCTTGTATTGCGGCAAGAAGCCCGATTTGGCCGAAAAAAGTAAGCTCCGTGCCGATATCAATCACCGAAAGCCCCGTCACGCAGACCCCGGACGTCGCCGTAAAAAGGGCGTCAATCCAACTCAGCCCGTTCTGGCTGGAGGCGGAAAGCTTCAACAGCGCCGTGAAAAAACCGATCGCGCCTAGGAAACTCAGAAGCACCGTCTTTTGAGGGTTGAACCTGGGAGATATATTTTGGGCCATGTTGCTTTAAATCACCTTTCGTGATGCGCACATGGGGAAGTATTGTAACGAAAAAAATCAGCCGACTCCATTACATTTTTAACCTATTTGCCGGCGCTCTCTTGACGAGCCAAACCGCTTCACCCGAACGCTTGGGCCGTTTGCGCCATTTCCTTGTTTTCGCCTACCCCTTTGACCCGGCTAATCAAATAAAACGCGAGTCCGACAGAAATCAGCTGGCTCAAAAAAGCCCCCCTAAAGCCGATCCAATCGGCTAAAACCGCGACCACCGTAGCGCCGATGGCCGAAACTTTGGTCGTCAACCCGTAAAAGCCGAAATAAATTCCGAGTTTTCGCGGGGGCGCAAGTTCAATTAAGAGCTTCCTTCCCGCCGTCCATGTTCCGGCGATTGCCGCGGCGCCGAAAATAAAAAGACAAATCGCCGCGAATGAAAAATCACGGGCGGAAACCACGGTGATGACCGCAAGGCCAAGCAAGACAATCGTCAGCAGCATCACTTGCCTGGATCCGTACCGGTCGGTTAATTTTCCCAAAAAATACGCGTATATTGCCGCCGAAAAATTCAGCGCGATGATTGTTTTGATCAGCGTTCCGTCAGAAATACCGAAAACCCTTACGAGAAAAACGGCCATCCAGAGAATCGCCGCGTTCAACGCGTCGACCAGAAAGAAATTGCCGGCGAAAAAACAGCGGGCGTTTTTATCCTGAAAAATCAGTTTAAACTGCGCGAACCAGTTTTCACTGCCGGCGTCAAGAACCGGGCGATCGGGCACGCCCAAAAAAGTCGGAATTGAGAAAACGAGAAAAAAAACGGCCGTCGCCAGAAAGACGAACGGCCGACCGAACGCCTGGTCCGTCAAATGCGCGAGCGGCAGGGCGAACAACATTCCCAAATACCCTAAACTCGTGCCCAATCCCGATACAAACCCTTGCCGTTCCGGATGCGCCACCACCGGCAAAAGAGAATTATAAAAAACGAGACAGAGGTGGAACATCAGGTTTGCCGTGAAAAAAGCCGCGAGGATAAACGGCAACCCGTGCAGAAAAGTTATCGAGGCGGTCGCGCCGACACAGAGCAGGGTAGACAAAATCAAAAAGAGCTTGGTATGACCCAAGCGATCCGTTAAAGAGCCCAACACCGGCGTTACGATGCCGGCCGCAATCATCGAAAGGGTCGCCGTGACACCAACCGGCGTATTTTCTCCGGCAATCGCCGTGACATACAGCGGCAGATACACCGTGACAACCGCCGCCGAATATATCGTATTGGCAAAATCATAGATCGCCCAATTGATGACTTTTGCCGTGTTAAGTTTATGTTCGACCACAGCCGCCTTTCATATCAAATGAGTTGCGCCGCAGCATGATGCTCGAGATTGAAAAAACACAAAAAGTTGTCGCAACAAATAAAACACCCTGGCTCTATATAAGGAAATTCACAGAGCTTGTCCAGTGATTTCGGCCGTGGGATTACGCGGCGGCGGCAATGGCTCGTTGCGCGGCCTGATGAATCGAAAGGATGCGGGCGAGATTGGCAATATTCAAGCTAAACCGGAAATTCCCTTTTGAATCAATTATTTGAGGGTCGCCCATTTCCTTGAGAATTTGATCATTAAATGCCCTGCGCTCGTCCTCCGTGGACGGCAAATACGGCAAGAGCCACATTTGAAGAGAGACGACGGCGTTTCGGTCATTTTGCGCGACTTTATCAGAACTCGCTACGGATAAAAGCGCGGCAATTTGGTTTAGCGGGCCATCTTTCGGAATGATGCTTTCTGGCGCAAGAATACGAATCATCTGCCTGATTTGTGTTGCGGAAGTGACAGATTTCCCGTATTCACCCGCCCTTTTTTTATAATAAGTATAAAATTGTTGCCGGGCAATATCCGACGCTAGAATTTTTTCAGGTTCTTCGCCCTTTTTTATTTCTACCAGTTCTACTCGGGCCAACACAGATGCCAGGGCTTCCCTGCTTAATCCTGCGGTTGATAGAACATGTTCAAGGTAATTTTTTGTCGCCAGCGAATAATAAACTGCGATGGCCGCTTCATTTCGGGCAAGCGTCTGAGCGAGCGCGATGATTTCGGAACGGAGCAATTTATCGGGTTCTGTTGCTTCCGCTGTCAAAGCATCAGAGACAACTGCAAGCACGCGCGGCACAGATTTTTCTTGAAGTGCCGACGGACCGTATAACGCGGCTGTAACCGCCGATCTCAATTCTTCGGGAACGGCTTGGGCGATTAGTGCTTCGGTTAGCACGCCAAAGACATTTTCGGTGATGGACAAAGATTCAAGAGCTTCATCCAATGTTGCTCCCGCTTCAAGCGCTTTTCTGATCGTCTCAAGAGCGAGAGGATTATCTGAATATTTCAGAAGTTTTTCAATCGTTTCCATGAGCAAATTCCCCTCTAAAAGCAGGACGTCTCCGCTTAAATTGTTGGGGGCAAGATTTTTCGTTGGAGAAATTAAAGGCAGTTGGTCCGAAATGTTCGCCTCTCTTAAATCAACGACAACAGATTGATTAAACATTCCTGTGGTTTCCGCGGGCGGAGCGACTTCATCTTTCATCCCGGTTGCCCTCACATTTCTCCAATTGACCTCAAAGGTTCCCCGTTCGGGATAATATAAACCCCTGAAACCAAGCTCGACATATTTTTCTTCGCCAAACTCCCCAATGTAAAAACCGGCGGTTCCTTCGGCGCGCACGTATTGCGTTCCCGTAACCTTATTTATTTCAATAATCGGATTTTTTACAAGAACAGACTCTACATAAGTATTAATCCGCTCGCGGGCTTCTTGTGTAAACTGTTGGTCCGATACACTGGTTCCTCTAATTGCTCTTGTAATCATCATTGCAACAACTGCTTTATTCACCAAAATCCAGTTCTGGACACCTGTACGGAAAGCACCGATTATTTCCAGCGCCGCCAGCGCGAACGTTCCCGCGAAAACGCCTGTGATCGCGCTGTCACCTTCCAGCATGATTTTGACATAATTTTCATTGCCCTGGTCGATTCCGACCTTGGGATTAATCACGACATAGGAAATTTTATCTTTACGGAATTTTGCGGCCAGGCCGTCTTTGTGAAATCCTCCCGTCACGACAATGCTGCGTTCCGTCCCGGCCTGTTTCATGTTTTCGGTAATCCGCCTGAAAAACGCGCCGTCGCGCGTGAGCACCAGCCGGTAATAATATTCGAGCTCTTCCATCGCGCCGTCAAGGGAAGACAAATCCCCGAAATCCGGCGCCGGAACAAGTTCTTTCTCAGCGAGGCCCTTGAGCCCGGAAACGATCACCGACGGCCGGATTTCATTCTGCCGGGCGACGTAAACGCCCAGCAATTCGCGCGTCATGCTCAAGGCGAAAAACTGTTCGAGCAGGTTGGCGTCTTCAATCAGGCGAAGCAGGCGTTTTTGATCGTTTGTCGTAAACAGCTTGTTTTCGATTTCGGCCTGGAATTTTTGAAGCTCGGGGAAAACGCCGCGATGATCGATTTCATCCTGATAGACAAGGTATTCGGTAAGAATCCGGATTTGCGGGTATCCCATAAAACTAACGTCGGTTTGGTCGGCGATCCGGGTCAGTTGCGTGAAATAATCACGCGGCTGTGTCCCGGTATCGGTGCGCCCGATCCGGCTTAAAATGGGCTCAAAGGGCGCGGCGTCAGGCAGTTTGTTTTCCAGATTCGTTTTCAAATCAGCGCTTTCACGATCAAGTTTTGACCGGTCCAGCGCTTTTTCAAGCTCGTAGACCCTCATAATCCGCACCAGATTGGGATAGCGGGTAATTTCCCCCAAATTTTTTAAGGACGAAAGCCCGTTGGCTTCCGATACTTGATTTAAATAAAGCAGATAATCGAGCAAATCGATTTTGTGCTGTGAAAATTCCCGGACCTTGCGGGTGAAATCGAGGCGCCCGAAATCAAAAATTTTCCGGCTAACGAGAGAGCTCAGCCGCTCAATTTTTGAAAAATAATCCCTGGCTTCCGCCTCTCTGGCGTAAACCGATTTGAATATGCGTAAATTTTCCAAATAAAGATCTTTGTCTTCGATTCCGAACAAATCAACCACCTTGTCCGTTTCGACCGCGAACGCGTCGGCGCCGCTGACCCTGCCCTCCCGGAGTAAAAACTCCACCATTTTCAGGTTAGCTTCTTTCAAATAAGACGGTTGAAGAATTTGTGGATTCAGCTTTGAAAACGCGCCCTCAAGCTGAATCAGCGAAAATTGATACTGCTCAACCAGATGCGCGAGAATTTTCCGGATATTCATCTGAGCTTCATAATTGGCGTGAACATCCTGTAAGTAAATCACGAGTGGGGAATCGGCGGCGCCGTGATAAATTTCCTCGATATTTCCGAATTCCGACGGAATGTTGATGTTATAGGGATTGAGATCGGGGCGAACAACTGTTTGGCCCGGATTCACCGAAGTTTTTGCCGGATTGAGAGAGGCGCCCGCGTCTTTCACCTGCCCGGCCGCGTCAGAAACCATTCCGGCCGTCTGGGCATAAACAGGTTGCGACACCGCCATCGCGAGTCCGAGAAAAACAGCCAGAATTTTCCGCGAACAGATTTTAATCATTCTTTTTGGATTCCCCATTTATAATGCTTTACAAAAAAGTTTAGCACATGAATTGCAGGATTACAAGGAAGGCGGGCAATCTGACGGCTTTTCTCCTTATTTTCTGGGGTCAGAGCCCGGGCTCTGACCCCAGATTCACATCCGGGCGGAAAATCGAGACCCGGTTCTTGCCTGAATGCTTGGCGTCGTAAAGCGCTGTGTCGGCGCCGCGGACCAGGGCGCGCGCGGCAGGCAACCCGTCTTCATGAACAGCCGCGACCCCAACGCTGACGGTCACGGGAGTCAAGTGGTTGACGTAACTTACTTTTTTTTCTTCCACCGCACGCCTGATTTTTTCTGCAATCCGGAGCGCCTCGAGTTTTGTCGTATGAGGGAGGACAACGCAAAATTCTTCTCCCCCGTAGCGCGCCCCGATATCGCCCGCCCTGACGTTTGCCTTAATCGCGTACGCGACATTTTTGATCACATCATCGCCCGCAATGTGGCCGAGTGTGTCGTTAATTTGCTTGAAATCATCGATGTCCATCATCAGAATTGAAAGTTCATCCTCAAAATCGGTTTTCCGCCTGCTCCGGGTTTGGGCGAGCTTCGCGAGTTCTTCATCGAGCCGGAATTCAAGGGAGCGGCGGTTCGCAAGGCCCGTCAACGGATCGGTCGCGGCCTTGCGCCGAAGCTGAAGGTTTTCAATCATCGTTCTCAAATAACGGTAAAACCCGACCGAGAAAAACACAACCCATCCTGAAAAAACCGGGGCCAGAACGTCCGGAAGCGTGTTCCGAATGAAAAAAAAGTAGGAAACCCCAAGCCATCCGATGGTGATTACGGTCATCGCAAACAGCGCGGAAAAAATATTCAGAAAAAACACGGCGCCCGCGGATAAAAGCGCGACGCACGCAACCGCCAACAATTCCATTTTCCGGGGAAACGGCGGCAAAAAGTCCCGGTTGACCAAGGTTTCGATCGCATTGATATTAATCACGACGCCGGGCATCCGTCCAAGGGGCGTCTGATGTTCGTCATGAATCATTTTTGACGTCGATCCGACCAGAACGACTTTACCGGCAACCTGTTGACGCCAACCATTTCCTTCCAGGATTTGCCACAGCGGAATCTGCGTGATATCCCGCGCGGCCAGCCGATAATTGATATTCGTCATCCCTCCTCGTCCCCGCAAAACCGAATACGTCGCGGCCCCGTCCGTAAACGGGAAGGACAGCCTGCCGGTCGCTTCTTCGTGGCGGCCAAGATCGATTCCTAACATTTCGGCGCCGGCGCGCAATTCCCACGGCCAACTCACCGGCCGGCGGGATTGATCCGGATACAGAAGATTCAGACGGCGGACTGTTTGGTCGCGATCCACATATTTGTTGACGATTCCGGAAGCTCTGGCTGCCTGCGCCAAATCATTTAACGGGGGAATATAATTGCCCGAAGGATCGACAAAAGAAGCGAGAATGACTTTCCCTGATTTTCGAATGGTTTCCGCGAGCAAAAAATCATCGTCGGGCGTGCTTTTCCCGGCAAAGACAAAATCGAGCGCAATCAGCGAAGCGCCCGCCGCATCAAGCCGCGCGATTAAATCCGCGTAAATTGACCGGCGAAGGGGCCAGCGCTCGCGCAATCTTGCGATGGATTCATTGTCCACAGAAACCAAAACGAACCGGCCGGCCGTATCGGGTTTCGCAGAAATCGCGTGCCGGATTTGAAAAAAAACGTCCTGTGTTTTCAGGGCGAGCGTTTCAAACACGGGAGACGGTTTTAAAATCGCGGCATACAGGACGACAGCGACAGCGGCAGTTGCCGCAGACTGAAAAATCCTGAAGGTGGTTTTTTTATCCATCGCGCTCAAATCGTTAAAAATTTCGTCCGGTTAAACAAAACGCCCGTCAGCGGGAAAATATTGTTTTGACTCCTCCGGGAAAATGTCCGGATGTCCGTTATTCTTCGATGAGCGCCGTGCTGAGATAACGCTCGCCCGAGCTTGGAATGACGACGACGATCATTTTGCCCTTGTTTTCCTTTCGGGCGGCCACTTCCAAAGCCGCGCAAACCGCGGCGCCCGAAGAAATTCCGACCGGAATCCCTTCTTCTTTGGCGATCCGGCGCGCCATTAAAATCGCTTCCCCGCTCGATATCTGAATCACTTCATCAATCATCTTTCGGTTTAAAATATCGGGAATAAATCCCGCTCCGATCCCCTGGATTTTATGAGAACCCGGCTGCCCCCCTGAAAGAACGGGTGATTCTTTCGGTTCAACCGCCACGGCCTTGAACGCCGGATTCCTGGCTTTAATGACTTCGGCGACACCGGTAATCGTTCCGCCCGTTCCAACGCCCGCGACCACAATATCAACTTTTCCGTCCGTGTCGCGCCAAATTTCTTCCGCGGTCGTTTTCCGGTGGATTTCAGGATTAGCCGCGTTCTTAAACTGCTGAGGGACGAATGAATTGTCTATTTCCTTCGCCAGCGCTTCCGCTTTTGTGACCGCGCCGGTCATTCCTTCGGCGCCCGGCGTCAGCACGAGTTCGGCGCCGAGAAGCTTTAAAAGTTTCCGGCGTTCCATGCTCATCGTGTCAGGCATTGTCAAAATCAAGCGGTACCCTTTCGCGGCGCACACAAACGCAAGGGCGATCCCCGTATTCCCGCTGGTGGGCTCA
>CAZFUU010000002.1:0-24755 GCA_964522565.1 uncultured bacterium
CGGCCGAAATCAAAAAGCACAAAATGAACGGCATTCTTGCCGTTTCTCAAGGGTCTCACGAGCCGCCTCAGCTCATTGTGATGGAATACGGCGCCGCATACAAGAAAAACGGGACGGTTTGCCTGGTCGGCAAGGGAGTTACTTTTGATTCGGGCGGCATTTCGATTAAGCCGTCGAAAGACATGGAAAAAATGAAATACGACATGTCCGGCGCGGGCGCGGTCATTGGCGCCATGAAAGCGGTAAGTCAACTGAAGCTTAAAGTTCATGTGGCCGGCATTGTGCCGTGCGTTGAAAATATGCCGGGAGGCGGCGCTCAACGGCCCGGGGATATTATCAGAATGTCGAACGGAAAGTCCGTTGAAGTGATTAATACGGACGCGGAAGGCCGCCTGATTCTCGCCGACGCCCTGCATTACGCGGGAAATTTCAAGCCGGCGGCGATTATTGATCTGGCGACATTGACGGGCGCCTGTGTGGTCGCGTTGGGAGAAAAGGCGACCGGGCTGATGGGAACTGATCCGAAGCTGGTCGAGAAAATCAAACACGCCGGAGATCTGACCGGAGAACGGTGCTGGGAGCTTCCGCTTTGGGAAGATTATTTTGATTATATCAAGGGGCATCATTCGGATATTTTAAACGCCGGGCCCGGTATGGCGGGCACGATTACGGCCGCGATGTTTTTAAAAGAATTTGTGCCGCTTAAATCCTGGGCGCATCTTGATATTGCCGGAACCGCCTATGTCGATTCCAACCGGCCTTCAAACCCGAAAGGCGCGACAGGAGTCGGCGTCCGGCTGTTGGTTGAGCTATTGCGGAATTGGTAAGGCGAATTTGTTTTGAAAAAACTGAACGCATTAAATTGATTGATGTTAACGCGGGAGAAAAAAATGAAAACGGGATGGTTTGGATTGATTATTTTGGGCGCCGGTATTTTTCTTGTCACGGGATGCGCGACGACGGATGCGCCGCATATGGATCAGCGCCTGACGCTGCTTTCACATGAAGTGGCGCGGCTCGATATGACGCTTCAACAGACGGAAGCCGCGTTGGAGGCGGAACGGCAGAGAAGCGCCCAGCTTGAACAAATGCTCGCGACCGGCCGGCCGCCGATGGATTTATCTACTCCCCTCGTTGATTTGTCCACCAATGTTTACCGCACACCATCCGGTTTTCAGATTCCCGCCGGGGACCTTCAAAGGGCCTTAAAAAACGCCGGTTTTTATGACGGTGAAATTGACGGAAAAATCGGGCCCGGGACACGCCGGGCGATTCGGGCGTTTCAATCCGAAAACGGCCTTGAACCGGACGGCATTTGCGGAAAACAGACCTGGGACAGTTTGAAAACGCATTTAACCAGCGCGCGTTAATCGAAAGGAATGGCCAAGGGGCGGCAAGTTTTTGCCGGCCCCTTTTTTTATTATGCCTGATTTACCGAATCCCAAAGAGCAGATACGCCATCTCATTCAATACTACAGACAAGCGGTTCATGAGTTTTTTGATGACATTTCAAATGAAATGCTGGAACGGATCGGCGCGGCTGAGACGTATTTTGAAAAACCGGAGATTTCCGCCGCCGAATATCGAAAAGTCATTGAATATCTTTCGAACAGCCAGCAGGGCCTTGCGAAAAAAGTCGGCGACCTCGGGTTTTTAATTGACCGCATTGGACAGCTTGGCAGGGAAATCGAATGAAACCGCTCATCCGGATTTTATTTTTCCTCTTTGCGGTTCTTTTTGCCCGCCCTGTGTTTTCCGAAGACAAACAGCCCCTGCCGACTTCGTTCCCGTTGACGGACATTCCGAAAATCCTCAGAGTGGCGTTGTATGTGGACACTCCGGCCGTTTCGATTAATATTGCGGGTCCCTATCAAATCCGGGCTGTTGAAGGTGAACCGTTTTCCCTTGCCGGAAAGCAAAATTTCACCGAATCAATCGGCTCGGTTCTCGGGGGCATCCGGATGCAGAAGAAAATTTTAAAAGGATCGGTCTGGGAATTTGAAGGATTAAGCGGCGAAGTAAAAGTCGACCGGAGAAATTACGGGCGAGTCGTGCGGCTTCTGAAACGCCCGAAAGGATTGACGATTGTTCATGATGTGTCGCTGGAAGAATACTTGCGCGGGGTTTTACCCATGGAAATGTTTACCACCTGGCCGATTGAAGCATTGAAAGCGCAAGCGGTTGTTTCCCGAACTTACGCCTTGTTTAAATCGATTGAGAAGCGCGACGAAGATTTCATGTTGAGGGATACGGTCATGAGCCAGGTATACGGAGGCACGGGGGCTCATCATCCGGCAACCGATCGGGCAATCGCAGAAACCAAGGGGGAAATTCTGACATTTCAAGGCGAGATTTTCCCCGCATATTTTCACGCGAATTGCGGGGGTGTGACCGCAAAAGCGCACGAGATTTGGTTTGTGGTGCCGAATGAGGTTTTTGAAAATGCGCGCTGTTCTTTTTGTAAAAACACCCCTCATGAAGAATGGTCTCTCGAAATGTCTTTAAAAGAAGTTGAAGAAGCCATGAACCGGAACGGTTACCCGGCTAAAAATCTCAAATTGATCCGCTTTGAAGACCGGGATCCATCCGGGCGGGCGCGCAAGGTATTTCTTCAATATCAAAGGTCGGAAGTGACGATTTCCGCAGATGATTTCCGGTTTTTTATCGGCACGGGCCGCTTAAAGAGTTTGAAATCAGATGTTCTGGTTTCAAACGGAAAGGTAAAATTCAAGGGGCGTGGCTGGGGGCACGGAATAGGCCTTTGCCAATGGGGCGCGCGCGGCCAGGCTATGGCAGGGAAAAATTACCGGGAAATCCTTTTATTTTATTTTCCCAAGAGCGAAATCAGAAAAATATAATTTGATATTGTATCTTTTTGTTTTTTCTGCATAATCTACTTTTTCCTGGGTGTTGTTATTAAAATTGGGAAAGAAAATTCAATTTGTTCCCGCGCCCGTAGCTTCCGCCACACGGATTGGCGGACCCGCCAAGCATATTGGCGGGCAATTTCCGCCGCCGAAACAGGCGCCCGTAGCTCAATTGGATAGAGCGTCAGCCTCCGGAGCTGAAGGTTGCTGGTTCGACCCCAGTCGGGCGCAAATATTAAATCGGCGGCGGATGCGCTCTGTATTGTAGCGCAGGATAGAGCGTTAGCTCTACCGCCTGAGGCGGAAGCTACGGACGCGGGGAAATTTAATAGATAACAGAACGCGGAAAACAGACATCAGAAAAGATTCGGCAACTTGCATTCAGCTTTCTGGCATCTGAGCTCTGTCGTCTGACTTCTTAAAGTTATGAAAGCTGTTACTGTATTCGGAAGTGGGACTGTTCGACCTTCCTCAGCGTCATGGGCGGATGCGTTCGAAATCGGGAAATTACTCGCGGAATCAAAGTTGACGGTTGTCAACGGCGGCTACGCGGGAGTGATGGAGGCGTCCGCGAAAGGGGCCAAAGCTTCGGGCGGCCACACCATCGGAGTGACGGCCGGTGAATTTGAAGGCAGCACGGCGAATTCCTGTCTCGATAAAGAACTGCGCATGCCCACATGGCGGGAACGTTTACATAAACTGGTTGAACTGGGGGACGGGTTCGTCGTCTTGGACGGCGGGATCGGAACCCTGACGGAATTGATGGTGGTTTTGGAAATGCATAAAAACGGCCTGCATCGCAAACCCATTGCCGTACTTGGAGCTGAAATAAACCGGCTCCTTGAGGCGATGAAGCGGAATCCGGAAATCAGATATCCTCAGAATCTTTTTCAAGCATCGCGCCCGGGCGAGGCCGTCGATTTTCTTTTAGAACAGTTATCCGGTTGATTTTTTTAATGAAACTTTCCGATTTTGATTATTTTCTCCCGAAAGAACTTGTCGCTCAAAACGCGTTGCCCGAAAGGGGGAACGCCCGTCTGCTGGTGCTTGATCGCGGAAAACAATCCATCGAGGACCGGATTTTTCGCGAGATCGGGTCTTTTTTCCGGTCCGGCGACGTTCTGGTATTAAATGACACCCGTGTGCTGACGGCCCGACTGTTTGCGGCCAAAAAAAGCGGCGGCCGTATTGAAATTCTGGTGCTTCGCAGAATCAACGGTCCGCAGGAGGTTTGGCAGGTTCTTGTTAAACCCTCGCGGCGTGTGAAAAAAGGAGAGGAACTTGAATTTGAAGGACAGGTGAAATTGAACGGGCAAGTTCTCGACGAACCGGACGGGCAAACCGGGATTCGCCGGATGCGGTTTGTTTGTGATCGGCCATTTGAGGAGGCTCTTGAGATGAACGGCCATATTCCGCTTCCGCCGTATATTGACCGGCCCGATCATCCGGTGGACCGTCAGCTTTACCAGACAGTTTTCGCGAAGGTTCCCGGCGCGGTCGCTTCTCCGACGGCAGGCCTTCATTTTGACGGCGCTATTCTAGACGCGCTGCGGGCGACAGGAGTCGAAATTGTTTTCGTCACGCTTCACGTGGGTTACGGAACGTTTCAGCCGGTTGACGCCGATGATTTTTCTACGCACCGGATGCATGAAGAGTTTTTTCAGATTTCGCAAGAAGCGGCTGAGCGCATCAACAGCGCCAAATCCGGAAAACGGCGGGTGATTGCTTGCGGGACTACGGTTGTGCGGGTGCTCGAAACCGTCGCCTCAAGGCAGGCGGACGGGCAATTGACCGCGGCGGGAGGGGAAACAAATCTTTTTATTTATCCGCCTTATTCGTTTAGAATTGTCGACGGAATGATTACTAATTTTCACCTGCCGAAAACGACGCTGTTGATGCTCGTCAGCGCGTTTGCGGGGCACGAATTTTTAATGGACGCCTATCGCGAAGCCATCCGCCGGAGATACAGGTTTTACTCTTATGGTGACGCGATGATGATTGTATAAAGAAAGAACAGAAGACAGAGGACAGAATGCAGAGGACAGAATGCAGAGGGCAGATACCAGGAAAAAGATAACGGAAGTCAGAAAGCAGAGAATAAGCGGGATTTTTCTGTTCTCTGAATTCGGCCTTCTGCCGTCTTACGCCATATGAACAAAACATTTGAAGTCATGCATCGCGACAGTGAATGCGGTGCCCGCACGGGGCGCCTGGCAACTGCGCACGGGATTGTCGAGACACCGGTCTTCATGCCGGTCGGAACGCAGGGGACCGTCAAAACACTTGCGCCGAGCGATTTGGAAGAGGTGGGCGCTGAAATTATTTTGGGCAACACCTATCATCTTTACATACGCCCGGGAATCGATATAATCGAAGCCGCGGGCGGTCTGCACCGGTTTATGTCCTGGCAAAAACCGCTCCTGACCGATTCCGGCGGTTTTCAGGTATTTTCGCTGTCCCGCTTGAATCAGATCACCGATGAAGGAGTGACCTTTCATTCCTATTTTGACGGGCGGAAAATTTTTTTAAGCCCGGAAGAAGCCATCGGCGCGCAAGAACGGCTGGGATCGGATATCGCGATGATTTTTGACGAATGCTCGCCCCATGACGCGGACAGACGGCAAGTGGAAAATGCCGTTTTACGGACGGAAAATTGGGCGAAGCGGGCGAAAGCGGTGCACAAACGGGCGGATCAGTTGCTTTTTGGAATCGTGCAGGGCGGAAAATTTCCGGATTTAAGACGGCAGTCCGCGGAAACCATGGTTACGATTGGTTTTCCGGGTTACGCAATCGGCGGGGTCAGCGTAGGCGAACCGCGCGAAGAAATGCAGAAGGCCGTAGCCGAAACCATGCCGCATCTTCCGGAAACAAGCCCGCGGTATCTGATGGGGGTCGGGACGCCGGTTGATTTTTTCTGGGCAATCGAAGCCGGTATTGACATGTTTGACTGCGTGACGCCGACACGGTACGCCCGGAACGGATGCGCGTTTACGCGCTCCGGAAAAATTGTCGTGCGAAACGCGGAATACGCGCGGGATTTAAAACCGCTCGATGAAACGTGCGATTGTTATGCGTGCCGGAATTTCACGAGAAGTTATTTGAGGCACTTGTTCAATTGCGAGGAAATCCTGGGGCACCGGCTGGTTTCGCATCACAATGTCCGTTTTTTTATCCGGCTTGTGAGTGAAATCAGGCAGGCGGTCAGGGACGGCTGTTTTTTAAAATTAAAAAATGAATTTTTGGCCAATTATGACGAAAACTTACGATAAGGAGTAAGCCCAATGGCACCAGCACAACAAGCAAATCCGATTTTATCTTTTTTGCCTTTAATCCTGATGTTTGTGATCTTTTATTTTCTTTTGATCAGGCCTCAGCAGAAGAAACAGCGTGAGCACGCGGACATGATCAGCAAATTGCAAAAAGGCGACAGGGTCGTGACGGCCGGCGGGATGATTGGTGAAATTCAGACGCTCCAGGATGATTATGTCGTGCTGAAAGTGGGCGACCAGAATACAAAAATTGAAGTTTTAAAGAGCGCGATTCAGGATAAAAGGAAATAAATTGCCCCGAATGGAGTATCGGGACAGGTCTTTTTAACGCAAACTCTACATAAGAAATTGCGTGAGAAACGTTCCCAATAAGGAGAAAGGCATGGATAAATATTTCAAATGGAAGGTTCTTTTGGCCTTGCTGGCTGTCGGATTATCGGTCTATTTTGCCTACCCGCCGCAGGAAAAAATAAATCTGGGATTGGACCTCAAGGGAGGGATGCATATTTTGTTGCAGGTCGAGACCGAAAAAATTGACGAAAAACACCGCGAGGGCGCTGTTGACCGTGCGGTAGAAATTATCAAAGACAGGATTGACCAGTTTGGCGTCCGTGAACCCTTGATTACCAAGCAAGGTGATACGCAAATTGTCGTTCAGTTGCCCGGTTTGACGGACCAAGACCGCGCGCGAGAGATTGTCGCAAAAACGGCGCACCTGGAATTCAAGCTGGTGTCTGATGATGAGGCGGTTATTAAAGACGCGCTCGCAGGTAATATTCCTGATGGCTTTGAAGTCAAAAATCTTGAAGAAGACCGGCGAATGACGGAAACATTGGTTCTCGAAACGGCTCCGGTGCTGACCGGAGACAAATTGACAAACGCTTCCGTCGCTTTCGATAATTATGGACAGCCGATCGTTGATATTCAGTTTGATAACGAAGGCGCTAAAGCATTTGATTCGATTACGTTCAGAAACATCGGCAAGCGGCTGGCGATTGTATTGGACGGGAAGATACATTCCGCGCCGGTGATTCGCGACAGAATTCCGAATGGCCGCGGTCAAATTTCCGGCAGTTTCACGATTCAGCAAGCCAGCGATCTTGCGCTGGTTCTTAATGCCGGCGCGTTGCCCGCCCCGGTAGGAATTATTGAGGAGCGCGTCATTGGGCCGACATTAGGGCAGGATTCGATTCGAAGCGGTCTGTATGCGTCGGCGGCCGGCGCACTATTGGTCATTCTTTTCATGTGCCTGTATTACCGGATTCCCGGCCTGGTGGCGAGCTTCGCGGTTTTGCTCAACTTCGTCATTTTAATGGGCGTCATGGCGAAAACGGGAGCGTCTCTGACATTGCCGGGTATTGCAGGAATCATTTTGACACTTGGAATGGCGGTTGATGCAAACGTCCTTATCAGTGAGCGTATGCGTGAAGAAAAAAAAATCGGAAAAGCGATTCGCTCCGTCATTGCGTCCGGCTATCACCGTGCGTTTTCGGCAATTTTGGATTCCAATGTGACGACGGTTCTGTCGGCGCTGGTTCTGTTGTGGTTTGGCTCAGGACCCGTCCGAGGATTCGCCATTACTTTGGCGATTGGCCTTGGGGCGAGCATGTTTACGGCGCTGGTCGTGACCAGATTGGTGTTTGATTATTTGACGCGTGACAGACGTGAAATTAGTTTATCCATGATGAATTGGCTACCGGAATTTAAATTTGACTGGATGAAAATGCGGTGGCTTGGATACACGGTTTCCGGGGTATTAATGGTTGTCTGCCTCTGGGCGATCATTGTCAAAGGGCCCATGCATTTTGGGCTTGATTTCACAGGAGGAACCGTCGAGGAAATCCACGTCCTTCAAAAAACAGATTTGGGGCAAATTCGTGCCGCATTGGTCAGTTCAGGTATCAGGGATGCGCAGCTTCAGTATTATGGGCGCCCGGAAGACCAGAATATCATGATCCGGACCAAATCGGAAAGTTCCAGGGAATTGCGCGACTCACTTGAAACCCTGTTGGGGAAAGAAAATTTTATTGTTCGGCGTTCTGAAGTGTTGGGCCCGGCGGCCGGCAGAAATCTTTTTAACAAATCAGTAAAAGCCATCATATTGGCGATTGCCATCATGCTCATTTACCTGGCTTGGCGGATGCGCTTGAAATTCTCCGTTTGCGCGATCATTGGGTTGTTTCACGATGTAGTGATTGCTCTTGGTTTTTTTGTTTTGTCGGGCAGAGAATTTTCCTTGCCGATCGTTGCGGCTATTCTCACGATTATCGGATATTCCGTGAATGACTCGATCGTCATTTTTGACCGTGTTCGTGAGGACATGAAAATATACCGCAAGGAAGAATTTGCCAAGATCGTAAATACGGCAATCAATCAGACATTCGGGCGGACGATCATTACGACCGGCACGACTCTGATGGCGACGCTGGCGCTTTACTTGTTCGGCGGGCCGGCCATTAACGATTTTGCGTTTATTTTGCTCGTGGGATTTGCTGCGGGCGTATATTCGACTATTTGTATTTGCGCGCCGCTTCTGGTCCAGTGGTGGGGCAAAAGGGCGTAACTCATATCATTCAACTGGAGTTTTTGAGGCAGCGGCTTGTTAAGGCGCATGCCGGACATTGATTATTTTTCCGGCGGGGCTTTCGCTGTCTTGAATCATTGAAATGTCCACGATTTGGAATTTTCGGGAAACAGAACCCTGTGCGATCTCTGAAGGAGAGGTTCTTCCTTATTCTTCTTTGACCCAAAAACTTCTCGCCCTGCGCGGCCTGAAAGACCACGCGGATGTCGGGAATTTCCTTTTTCCGTCGCTTGACCATTTGCACGACCCATTTCAATTGAAAGATGTTTCGAAAGCCGTCCGAAGGATTTTACGCGCGATCGATAATGAAGAAACGATCATGGTCCACGGGGATTATGACGCCGACGGAATCACCGGGACCGCCATCCTTGCCAAAGTGTTAAAGCGCCTGAATGCGCGCTTTCTGACATTCCTTCCCAGACGCGCGACCGACGGATACGGGGTCAGCCGGGACGCGATTCAACAAGCCGCCGGCAACAGGGCATCCCTTTTAATCACGGTGGATTGCGGCGTTTCGGCTTATGAAGAAATCGAAGAGGCAAAAAAATCGGGGATGGATGTGATTGTGATCGACCATCACCGTGTTCAGGAAGAAAAAATGCCGGCGGCGTTGGCAATCATTAACCCCGCGCAGAACGAATGCTCGTATCCCTTTAAAGAACTTTCGGCCGGCGGGTTAGCGTTCAAACTTGCCCAAGCGCTTTTGGGGAAAGGCGCTCTTGAGGTTCTTGATCTGGCGGCAATTTCGACGGTTTGCGACATGGCGCCGCTGACCGGTGAAAACCGTATTTTGGTTTCTCAAGGGCTTGAGGCGCTGAGCCGGCGCAGGAATTTGGGTATCCGGAAATTGTGCGAGGCCGCGGGGCTTCGTCGCGCAAAAATTTCGGCAAGCGATATTGGCTTCATTCTGGGCCCGCGCATTAACGCGTGCGGAAGGATGGGGTCTGCCGATTCCGCACTTGAGCTTTTAACAACGGGTGATGCCGAACGGGCCGGAAAACTTTCGGAGATGCTCAACGAAGAAAACAAGGCCCGCCAGCGGGAGGAGCGGGAACTGCTGAAACTGGCGATGCAGAAAGTCGAGCGGGAAGTTAATTTCAATCGCGAGCGCGTGATTGTCGTCAGCGGGGACGGCTGGCATGAGGGCGTCATCGGCATTGTCGCGCAAAGAATCGTGGAGAATTATGTCCGGCCTGCTGTCGTATTCAGTTTTAATGAAGGCGTGGGCAAGGGAAGCGGCAGGTCAGTCAGGGGATTTCACCTGTTTGAAGCCATGACGCACGCGGCCGGCGCTCTCGAACAGTTCGGCGGGCATGAAATGGCGGCCGGAGCGACGATACGGAAAGAAAATCTGGCGAAGTTCCGGCAGAAAATAAACGAATATGCGGCCGGCTGCGATCCCGATGTTTTTCGTCAATCCATAAGGATTGATTGCGAAATAGAAATGTCGGAGCTTTCGCAGCAATTTGTGACCGAGCTTTCCTTGCTGGAACCGTTTGGCCTTGGAAATCCTCGTCCTGTTTTCGCCACCAAAGGGCTCCGGACAAAGCGCGGCCCCGAGCGCGATACGCGCTGGGATAAATTCGGAAAAGAAACTTACCGTTGGTGGGTAACGGACGGCACGTTGACGTATGAAGCGGTTTGGAAAAATAAGCATCGCGACCAGAATTTTCCGGAAACCCAACCGTACGCTCTTGTTTATTCACCGAAAATCGATTCGTGGTCAGGGATGACCAGCTTGATTCTTGAAGTCCGTGATGTAAAAGCGCAAGATTCGATCCGGTAATACCTTCGTCCGGAACGATTTTAATTTGCAGCCGGAATAGATTAAGCGGCTTTCTTGACTTTACCGGCTTTTAGACATCCCGTGCAAACCATAATGCGCCTGTGAGTGCCATTTTTGAGAACGGCACGCACGCGTTGCAGATTGGGCAGAAACCGGCGCCGAGTGATTCCGGTGATCTTTTTTCCCACGCCGCCTTCTTTTTTGGCCATACCGCGCCGGGCGATTGAATTACCCGTTAACGGACGTTTTCCGCAAATGTAACAAATCTTCATAAACTTTATCCCTTCACGCTATGTTCAGAATTGCTTCAACTCCTATGCGCACCGTGCTTTACGTCCCGGTTATTCCGTAGGGGCGAAGGGATGGATTATAACAACCGGATTGAAAAAGGCAATCTTTTTTTCATGTTTTAATTCAAAAACGGCGAACTTTCCTTGAAATATTTCCGCGTTGCGTATATAGTAACATTCTGCATTTATTTTAATTATTGTCCAGCTGGTGGTTTTTTCATGTACAAACAGCGGCGCCAACCAAACAAGGAGACGGTCTATGGTTTTAACGATTAAGTCCTCGGGGTCAAAACCGAGCGCAAAAAAAATTTCCGAACAAACTGTCAATTTTGAATTTTACGCGCCTCTCGCAAAACAAGTCCGGCTCGCGGGGGATTTTAACGGATGGAACGCATCCAAGTGCCCGCTCAAAAAGCAAAAAGACGGACATTGGACGGCGGCGCTTAATTTGAAGCCGGGCAGTTACCAGTACCGCTATCAGGTCGACGGCAATTGGGAAAATGATCAACGGCCGGTGAAAGTGGTTCCGAATGCTTTTGGGACGTGGAACTGCGTCATTGAAGTAATCTAACCCGCGGCACAGAACAGGAAGTTTTTGTGGAAGTCGTATTTGTCGCTTCGGAAATGGCTCCCTTTGCAAAAACGGGGGGGCTGGCGGATGTCATCGGCGCTTTACCGCAGGAAGTTGCCCGCCTGGGGCATAGGGTGTCGGTGTTTCTTCCATTTTATAAAAAAGTCAAACGCCAAAGTTTTCCGCTTGAGTGCATTCTCCAGAATGTGCCAGTCCCTCTCGGGATGGAAATCGAAGAAACGGATGTTTTGTCGTGCTGGCATGACCGCGTTTGCGTTTTCTTTATTTCGCACCCCGGTTTTTTTGAGCGGGACGAATTATACGGAACGCCTTCCGGTGATTATCCGGACAATGATCAGAGGTTTTCTTTTTTCCAGAGAGCGGTGGTCGAAGTCCTGAAGCGCACGAAAATCAAACCGGATATTATTCATTGTCACGATTGGCAAAGCGGGCTAGTTCCGGTGTATTTAAAGACCCTTTACCGCGGCGATCCGTTTTTCAAGAACACCAAAACGGTATTTACCATTCACAACCTGGTTTACCAGGGGAACTTTCCGCCCGATTCCTTGTCGCTGACGGGAATTTCATGGGATGAATTCCGCTTTCAACGGATCGAATTTTACGGAAAAGTCAGTTTTTTGAAAGGCGGGCTTGTTTATTCCGATGCGGTTACCACCGTGAGTGAACGGTATGCCGAAGAAATACAAACGAAAGAATTTGGTGCCGGAATGGAATCCGTGCTCGCGTTTCGCAAGTCGGATTGTTTCGGGATTGTCAACGGTATCAATCCGGACGAATGGGACCCCAAAAAAGATACCGAGTTGTCCGCTAATTTTAACGCCAGAAGCATCCGGAAAAAGATGGACTGCAAAACGGCGCTGCAGAAAGAAAACCGGATAGACGTGAATGCCGAAGCTCCGCTTTTCGGTTTTGTCGGCCGACTGGTCGAACAAAAGGGAATTGATTTGATCGCCGGCGCGATGAACCAAATTGTCCGCGAAGGATGGCAGATCGTGCTGTTGGGGACCGGCGACGAGCGTTATCACCGGCTTTTGCGGGATATCCAGCAATCCTGCCCGGGACAAGTCGGCCTGAATATTACCTATGACGAACATTTGGCAAAGCGGATTTATGCCGGTTCGGACATTTTTTTAATGCCGTCCCAGTATGAGCCCTGCGGGCTTGGGCAGTTAATCGCGCTTCGCTACGGCACGATTCCGCTTGTGCGCGAAACGGGCGGCCTGGCGGATACGGTGCGGGAATACAACCCCGCCAAGGGGGAGGGAAACGGGTTTATATTCAAAGGGTATTCGACGCGCGATTTGCTGGATACGATGAAACGCGCGGTTCAGGTTTACAGGGATAAAAATGTGTGGACGACGCTGATGAAAAACGGAATGTCGGCCGATTTTTCATGGGCGGCTTCCGCGAAAAAATATGTGGAACTTTACGAGAAAATCGACCGCAAGGTTTTGGAAGGATAAGCCATTCATGAGTGAAACGCTTGTTATCGGAAAATTCGAATTTAAATCACGCTTGATTGTCGGCACCGGAAAATACAAATCATACGAAATCATGGCGGAAGCATTGCGCGCATCTGGCGCCGACCTTGTGACCGTGGCTATCGGGCGAGTCAATTTGGCGGATAAGAAAGAGAAAACGCTTCTGGACTTTATTGACCGCAAGCAATTTTGTCTTTTGCCGAACACGGCGGGGGCTTACTCGGTCGAAGATGCCTTGAGGATTGCGCGCCTGGGGCGGGCGGCGGGAATCGGGGATTTGGTTAAACTGGAAGTCATCGGCGACCCCAAAACGCTGCTTCCGGACGTCGTGTCACTTCTTGAGGCTACGAAAATCCTTGTGGGCGAAGGGTTCACGGTGATGCCTTATACCAATGACGATCCGATCATTGCGAAAAAACTGGAAGACGCGGGAGCCGCGTGTGTGATGCCGCTGGCCGCTCCCATCGGTTCCGGCCGCGGAATTCAAAACCGTCTGAACATTCAATTCATCAAGGAAGCCGTTTCGATTCCCGTTATTGTGGATGCCGGCGTCGGGACGGCCTCGGATGCCGCGGTATGTATGGAACTTGGGGCTGACGGTGTCCTGATGAACACAGCGATTGCCGAAGCGGACCAGCCCGTTTTAATGGCGGCCGCCATGAAAGAAGCGGTTTCAGCCGGCCGGAAGGCATTTCTGGCAGGGCGAATCCCGATGAAAGAATATGCGTCCGCCTCAAGCCCTCAGGAAGGGCTAAAAATTAAATAAGCCAGAACGTTTTGCCTCACATCTGGAAAAATGGCGCATACCACTTTATACAGCGATTTCCAGGCGGCATGAAGACAAGTGGGAAGGATATGCTGTTTGCCACTCAGACAGTGCCCCCTGCGGGGCCAAACTTCCGCCAAAATGCTTGGCGGATCCGTCGCGCTTTTTGTCGGACGTGGGCAAACACATATCCTTCCCACTTGTCCAGATTTCATAACACGTTAGAAGTGTCGGGGAATGCGGTAATGCGAGTTTGACCCCGTAGGGGTCACTGTCTGAGCAGGATCGCATTCCCCGATGCTTCTTTGTCTATATTATAAATGTTGTATGAAGTGGTATGTGCCCTGGAATAATCGCAACCTTGACATTTGTACATAATTGTGTACAATTAGATCAAAGGAAAGGGTGGGGGAGATATGGATAAGATCGGGCCTATTTCAGAAGTAAGAGCGCACCTTCCCGAAGTGGTCGATCAAGTTTGCAAGACGCGAAAGCGTTATGTGATCACAAGGCAAGGAAGGGCGGTGGTGATCATGATTTCACCGGAAGAATTAGAAACGCTTGAGATTCTTTCCGATTCAGAACTGGTCAAGTCGCTGATTCGTGCCGAATCCGACATCAAGTCCGGCCGGCTTCATACGCATAAGGAAGTTTTTGGTGTATAAGCTTCTCTATACCGAAGAAGCAAAAAAAGAAATTTCTAAGATTAAGGATTCTCACCTGAAACTAAAAATTCAGGAAGCCGCCGAGGAAATTGCGAAAGACCCGGCTATCGGCAAAGCGCTGACGCGGGAATTGAAAGGCCGGTACTCTTACCGAGTTTCTGATTACCGGATGATTTACCGAATTTACCACGATCAAGTGATCGTGCTGATTTTAACTGTCGGCCATCGCCGTGAGGTTTATTCCAAATCTGCCCGGAAAAGCTGGTGATGGGGCAGGCCCAAAACGCGGAAATTACGGGAAATTCGTAGAGAGTTTGTAAAAAATATTTCGAACAAAGGACAAGGATGATGTTTAAAATTCTGGTAGTCGCAGGTGACGGCATCGGGCCGGAAGTCGTTCGCGAAGCCGAGAAAATCATTCAAAAGCTGAGTCAGTCCGCGAAGCTCGAGGTTCATCTGGAGCATGCCTTGATTGGCGGCGCGTCCATTGACAAACACGGCGTTCCCTTAACTGACGAGGTATTGAAACAGGCACAATCCTCAGACGCTGTTTTGCTTGGCGCGGTCGGCGGCTATCAATGGGACACGCTGGAGCACAGCCGGCGTCCCGAACAGGCGCTTCTCGGATTGCGCGAAGGATTGGGGTTGTTCGCCAATTTGCGTCCCGCAAGTGTCGATCCGGGTTTGATTGACTCTTCCACGCTCAAACGGGAAGTGATCGAGGGAGTTGATATTCTTGTGGTCCGCGAATTGACAGGCGGGATTTATTTCGGGAAGCCGAAAGGGATCGAAAAGAATCCGGACGGAACCGAACGCGGATTCAATACGGAAGTGTATTCGACGCACGAAATCGAACGGATCGCGCTCAAGGCATTTGAGCTTGCGCGTCAGCGCCGAAAAAAAGTGACGTCGGTGGATAAAGCGAACATTCTGGAATCGGGTATTTTGTGGCGGAGAATTGTCACGGGGCTCGGGAAAAAATTTCCGGATGTCGAGCTTGATCATATGTATGTGGACAATTGCGCGATGCAGCTGATCCGGAATCCGAAACGGTTCGACGTGATCGTGACGACGAATATGTTCGGCGATATTTTAAGCGACGAGGCGGCGATGTTGACCGGCTCAATCGGCATGCTGCCATCGGCGAGTATTGGAGACAAGCACGCGTTGTATGAGCCGGTGCACGGAAGCGCGCCTGATATTGCGGGCAAAGGGCTCGCGAACCCGGTTGCCACAATTCTTTCGGTGGCGATGATGCTTCGATATACCATGAACCAGCCGGGACTGGCGGATTCGCTGGAACGGGCTGTCCGCGGGACGCTTGCGGACGGTTTCCGGACGGCTGATTTGGCGGCTCAGGGTGAAAAAGCAGTTTCAACCGGTGAGATGGGAGATTTGATTTTAGAAAGGATTCATTTATGAAGAAAAAAGCCAAATACAACGTTGCGGTGGTCGGCGCGAAGGGCGCGGTCGGCCATGAAATGATTAAAATTCTGGAAGAACGGAAATTTCCGGTCGCGAAACTTTATCCATTCGGGTCTGAAAGAACGAAAGGACAGCCGGTTCGTTTTTATGACGAAAACATCCCGAATCGCGAGCTCAAATTCTGCAAAGAAGAATTTGAAGGGATCGATATCGTGCTGTCCAGTCCGGGCGCTTCCATCAGCAGGAAATTCGCGCCGTTTGCCATTCAGGCCGGCGCCGTGATTGTGGACAACACGAGCGCGTTCCGGATGGATCCAAACATTCCGCTGGTCGTTCCAGAAATCAACGGAAATGAAATTGCAAAGCATAAAGGGATTATCGCGAATCCGAATTGCTCTGCGATTATTATGCTGATGGCTATCGCGCCGCTTTATCGCGAGAACCGGATTAAAAGAATCCTTTGCGCGACGTATCAATCGACCAGCGGGGCAGGCGCCAAAGCGATGAAAGAGCTTGAAATTCAAACGCGGGAATATCTGGAAGGCAAGACGTTGACGAAAGAGATTTTTCCCCATCAAATCGCGTTTAATCTTTTTTCTCACAACGCGGAAATCGACGAAGCGACCGGTTACAATGGAGAAGAATTAAAGATGATCGCGGAGTCACGCAAAATTTTGGGCGATTCTGAAATTAAAATCGCGACGATGTGCGTCCGCGTGCCGGTTTTCCGGGCGCACGCGGAAGCGATTTTTCTCGAATTTGAAAAACCCATGTCTCCGGAGCAGGCGAGGCAAATCCTTGAAAAAGCACCCGGCGTCAAGGTTGTGGATGACCGGAAAGCCAATCATTTTCCGATGCCGGTTGAAGCGAGCGGAAAAGATGACGTGCTTGTCGGGCGGATTCGACAGGATTTGTCTTCGGATAACGGCCTGGCGCTTTTCGTGGCGGGCGACCAGCTTCGAAAAGGAGCGGCGCTGAACGCCGTCCAGATCGCGGAACAATTAGTCAAATTGTGATAAGTTTAAGGTTTAAAGTTGCAAGTTTATGGAAACGAATGATTCTTTAACTTACAACTTGTAACTTAAAACTTGAAACTCTTTTCATGCGCAACATCAAGCTCACAATCGAATACGACGGCACGGATTTTCTGGGGTTCCAGAGCCAGGCGCGCGGGCGCACCGTTCAGGGCGAGCTCGAGTCGGCGCTTCAAAAACTGTTCCAAAAAAAAATTCGCGTGATTGGTTCCAGCCGGACTGATTCCGGGGTCCACGCCGAAGCGCAGGTCGTCAATTTTAAAGTCGAGTCGGAAATTCCGGCGTCTAAAATGCGGCCGGCTCTCAACCGTTATTTACCCAAAGATATCGCGGTCGTGAAAAGCGAACATGTTCAGCCGGATTTTCACGCCCAGCGCGCGGCAAAATGGAAACGGTATGAATACCGGATTTGGAACGGGCCGGCGCGATCGCCCCTTCGGCGGCGGGATTTTTATTTTTACCCCGTTAGAGGTTTTGATAAAACAACCTCTAATGGGGTTTGTTTCCGCGAGCTTGATATTCAATTAATGAGACGCGCAGCCCGAAAACTGGTGGGCCGCCGGGATTTCCGGATGTTTGAATCAAGCGGAAGCCGGAGAAAGGGTGCGGTTCGCGAGGTCAGGAGGTTGTCGGTTCAGAAAAAGGGCCGCGAAATCCTTATCGGGATTGAAGCGAACGGTTTTCTTTACCGGATGGCTCGCAGTATTGCGGGGACGCTAGTGGCAATCGGGACGGGAAAACTGCGGCCGGAGGAGTTTGACCGGTTCATCGCGGGCCGGGGGCGTCCGGACTGTATTTTTGTCGCGCCCGCTCACGGGCTGGTGCTAAAAAAAATCATTTTTTGACAACGGTTCCGGTTTTTGTTATACTCCCGTCTCTTTTGGAGAGCTGTCTTCTGCCTCGCCTTTGGTGGAGCTTTTTTCAGGACGGGCTTATTCAGAAAATTAATCTGTGTTTGGGAGGGACTTTTTTTCATGGCCAAAACATACATTTCAAAGCAGGGCGATATCGAAACCGCCTGCTATTTATTTGACGCCGAGAATAAAATTCTGGGGCGTCTCGCCACGCGTATCGCGATGATTTTGATGGGAAAAACGAAAGCGACATACACACCGCATATGCTGAGCGGCGACCGGGTCGTGGTGATCAATGCGAAAGGCATTAAAGTGACCGGCCGCAAGATCGACCAAAAGACCTATGATTATTACACGGGTTTTCAGGGCGGACGCCGGGTTTTGAGTTTCAGGGAGATGCTGGAAAAGCATCCGGAAAAAATCATCAGTGAAGCCGTCCGTAAAATGCTTCCCAAAAACCGGCTGGCGGAAAAAATGATTAAAAGATTGCACGTATATCCCGGCCCCGAATAGCGGCAGCAGGCGCAAAAACCGGTTGCGGTCGGTTGAGGAGAATGAAATGACGGAAGAAACGACAGAATCCAAACCTTCGAGAGGAAAAAATAAAATGAACCGTTTTTACGCGACCGGCCGCCGGAAGACATCGATCGCCCGCGTGTGGATTTCCGAAGGCGGAAACGAGATTGAAATCAACGGCCAGACGATTGAAAAATATTTTCCGCGCGAAACTTTGCGCATGATTATCCGTCAGCCCCTGGAAGCGGCACATCTGCTTGACCGTTTCAGCGTCCGGGCGGACGTTAAAGGCGGCGGGCTCACGGGACAGGCAAGCGCCGTATTGCTCGGGATCGCGCGCGCGCTCGTATCGTTCGACGAAAAACTGAAAACCGTTTTGAGAAAGGGCGGGTTCTTGACCCGCGATCCGCGCAAGAAAGAAAGAAAGAAATACGGACGCAAAGGAGCCCGCAGAAGCTTTCAGTATACAAAGCGGTAATTTTGGGAGGCGGCCCGATGCGTGTCGGAAAATGTTTCCTTTTTTTTCTGACAATGACGATTTGGATGGTGACGGTTTGCGGTTGTTCTGCCTTTTTGGAAGATTATACCTATAATCCGATCAGTTCCGATTATTCAAGAAACTACTAGTTTTTCGAATTCACCGTTGTGGAGTGTATGAAAAGGCAGCTTTTGAAGCGGATTTTCTGGATGACGGTTACCGGCTGCGTTGCTGCTGCGGCCTTTTTTTGGGTTTGGATCGCCTATTTTTTCCCGCCGATGCTTCTGGAGAAAAACATTCAGGAGAAGATAGAAACACAGCTCGGCTACCGCCCCGTGTTTGCTCACTTCAATGTCGCGCTTTTCCCGTTTCCGCAGGTTCATTATTATTCGTTTCAACTGATTGATGTCCGCCCGGATTCAGCCGGGAAAATTTTGGATGTGCCCAAGATAACCTTTCGTCCCGCCTTGTTGCCCCTGATGCTCGGCAAGGTGACCCTTTCGGCGGTTGATTTTCAGCAAGGGAATCTATGGATTCCTCTCGATGAACTGAACCCTGCGCTGGAAAAGACAATCGAGCTCGAAGACGTCTCGATGAGTTTCAAATATCCCCGCTCAAAACATCCGGTTCATTTCAAACTCGCGGGAAAAATCTGGGATCGCTCGGCGAATCTGCAGATCCAGGGCTCTTTTGAGACGGATTTTGACGATCCCAGAATCGAAAATACAGGGCTTAAGGCGGAGGTGTTGATACGGAAAGTGGAGTTGGCTGATTTTTCAAAATGGCTGGGGTCCGAGCGGTTTAAAATCAACGAGGGGACTTCGGCGGTGTCCTTTCAATTTTCAAAAACGCCCGCTTCTTCGCTGATGACGGCTCGCGGCAATATTCAGATTGATCATTTGGTTTACGAATTTCCGTCGGCATCCATTTCGAGCGTGCCCGCTTCTTACCGGGCGGAAGGCGAGCTTGAATTTGATTTGATCGAGCGGTCGATGGGTTTAAAACATTCGAATATCTCGGTCCCTTTTGCCGAAGGAATCCAGGCGGCCGGAAAAGTTAATTATTCAACCCGGGAAATCGAAGAACTGGTCGTCAAATTAAAACAGCTTAAAATGGATATAGCCCCCCGCCATATTTTATCTTTTCAGGAAATGCTTCCGGTGCGGCTCGGGCTTTCCGGCGAAAGCGACGTCGATATTTTTATGAAAGGCGCAGGGTCTTCTTTGTCGGCGAATGTGCGGTTCGACCTGCGGCAGTCGATTTTGACGTATTCCCGGTTTTTCTCCAAGCCGGCCGGCGTGCCTTTTGTTTTCCGAACGGATCTGAAGTTCAGCAAAGAGAAACCCGTCCAGGGGAATTTTTCCATGGAATTTGAAGCTGCATCGCTCAAGGGTTCGTTGGTTCAATTGGATCCCGCGACCGGCATGGGTGAGATGACGCTGTTGACGAACAATTTCTCCGTCGAGGGATGGGAAAAATATGTTCCATTTGCCAGGGAATTTGCCTTGTCGGGCGGCCTCAAGTTTTTTTCAAGCGCGAAAGGGGACCTCAGGAATTTTGACCGGGTCAGCGTGATGCGGAATTTCACATTTTCGGATTTTGGCATGACGTCTTCGGGCGGCTTGAAAATCGAAAAATTAAACGGAATTGTTGACATCGGGCCTTTTGAGGCCGATTTCCGGAATGTGTCGCTGAAACTGGGGAAATCTCCCCTGACGGTGAACGGGAAAATGCTTCGAAACCCCCAGGTCAAATGGCTTATTGAAGCGGCTTCTTCCGAAATGTATCTGGCGGATATGGCTTCTCAGTTGGGGCATGCCGACAATGCGTTTGATTGGATCCGGAAGGAAATCAACTGGCCGCAAATCGAAAATTTTTTGCGCAACATATCACCCGGCGATAGACCGCTGGAACAAGTCAATCTGCAAGCCGGATACGCAAACCGCCAGCTGGTGGTGACCCGGATGGCGGGCGGCTATTACGGAGGGGTGTTCGGCGGGGACGCTTTTTTTGATTTAAATCCG
Organism: uncultured bacterium; assembly: GCA_964522565.1. Lineage (GTDB taxonomy): Bacteria > Omnitrophota > Omnitrophia > Omnitrophales > Danuiimicrobiaceae > CAZFUU01. The sequence goes on from CAZFUU010000002.1 coordinate 20,632, forward strand.
GACAACCCGGTGTCGGACATTAATCTTGAATTGAACCGGGTAAATCTTGCCCGGATGGCGGGCGCCGGAGACAAGCCCTTTCTTCTCGGTAATTTATTTGCGGTCGCTGCCTTGAAAGGGACGGGCCCGTTTGATGACGCATGGGCGGATCGCTTGACCGGGCAAGGCACATTTTCCGTGACGAACGGCGAATTCGGACGATTTGATGTTTTAAAAGCGCTCGGTGAATTAAAAGAATTGGATTCTCTGCGGCTGCCCGCGACCGGGTCAACGCGTTTTTTTGACTTGAGAAGCGGGTTTAAAATAGCGTCTTCGAAAATGACGACCGAGAATATGTTTTTGGCCGGCGACACTTTCCAGATTGAACCCGAAGGGGCCTTTGATTTGAACGGAAAACTGAATTTCCGGCTGGCGGTTTATCTGCTGCCGGAGCTCGCGGCCAAACTGATGAAAGGCGCCGAGCCAGAAGACCGTCTCGGGCCGATGCCTTTTCTTCTCGTGGGAACGACCAAGGAGCCCTCTTTGCGCAAGGACCCGATCGCGCTTCAGAATTTTCTTGACCAGCTGGGGCAGGGGAAACGGTCAAAATTTATTTCCCAATCTCCGGAAATTCCAGCAGTGAAACAGGAAGAACCGGCCGAAACATTCGAAGAACAAGTCGGCAAGCTCCGCACGGGGCAGTTGGTCAGGGAATTGAATCTTCTGGACGAGTATCTGGCTAAACGGAAAGTTTCCGCTTCCTGAGTTTTAACTTCAGAATCAATTTTCCGGCCGCGTCCGCTTCAGCTTCGCGCAGGGTGCGGCCTTTTCCCGTTGTTTTCAATTTTTCCGCGATAGCCACCGCCGCGGAAAACAGATTCTTGTGTTTTCCGATTGAATGGTAAGTGGGAAGAATGTGATAGTCCTTCTGAATGAGCTCTTGCAGGGTGCTTTTCGGATTCGGATCGAGACGGAACAGCTTTTTTTCATTCAGGTAAGGATGGAAAAATTTTTCCAGGAATTGATCGGTTGTCCGGCTCCCCCTGTCAAAATAAATGGCCGCAATGAGCGCTTCGAAGGAATCAGCCAGGAACTTGTCTTGAGCGAACGCCGCCCCCTCGCGGTCGATTTTCCCCAGTTTCAGAAATTGTCCGAGCCGGATTGTTTTGGCTACGCGCGCGAGCATTTTTCTCGAGACCAGGATGGACCGTAACCGGCTGAGTTGTCCCTCGTTGGCTTTCGGGAAGAGCGCGTATAGCCGTCTGGCGATAAAGTAATTCAAAATCGCGTCTCCCAGAAACTCCAGGCGCTGGAAACAAGGGAGTTCCGACAGCTCGGGGAATTCATTCCGGTAAGAAGGGTGCGACAGGGCAGCCCGGATCAGCTCTGTTTTCCGGAATTTTGTTCCGAGTTTCTTTTCCAGGCCGTTCAGATTAAAATTGTTTTTCATATAAGGAGTTAAGCTAAACTTTTTCACCCGGCAAGTCAAGCTTTAAATTGACATAACCTATTCATTTGACAAAGGATAAGTATTTTTTTATAATAAACGCAACGTATTATTTTTTCGAAAATTTCCGCGTTCTGTTGGCCGAACCGATGGATTGAGAAAACCAAGGGATTTTTCATATCTGCGCGGGCGTCGCCATTCAGGATTCAAGAAGCAATCGGGACCGTGAGAGGGGTTATGATTACATGCTCTATTGTGGGCGCAACCAGTTATACCGCCGCTGAATTGATCCGGCTGCTCGCCAGGCATCCGCACGTGAAAGTCGGGTCGTTGACCAGCCGGTCTGAAGAGAAAATCCTGATTCATGATCTTGTGCCGGCTCTTCCGAAAGACAGCGATTTACAAATTGAGAAGCTTGACCTGAAGAAAATTTCACAAATTTCGGACGTTGTTTTCCTGACTTTGCCGCATATGTGCGCGATGGAAGTGGCAGGAGCTTTGCTTAAAGCGGAAAAAGTTGTCATCGATTTGTCAGCCGATTTCCGGCTCAAGGATGCCGGGTTGTATGAACGCTGGTATGCCAGAAAGCACGATCACCCCGAGCTTCTGGCGCAGGCGGTTTACGGATTGCCGGAATATTATCGTGAGCAAATCAGAAACGCCTGCCTGATTGCCAATCCGGGCTGTTATCCGACAGGCGCTATTTTGGGAATTTCGCCTCTGCTCAAGGCCGGGTTGATTGAACCGGATTCTGTCATTGTTGATGCGAAATCGGGTGTCAGCGGCGCCGGGCGCAAACTGGTTCCGACAACGCAATACTGCGAAGCGAATGAAAATTTCAGCGCCTACAAGGTAAACGCGCATCAGCACATGCCTGAAATTGAGCAAATCCTGTCTGATATCGCGCGGGAAAAGATTGGCATGACTTTCGTCCCGCATCTGTTGCCCGTGAACAGGGGGATTTTATCGACGATTTATCTCAAGCTGAAAAAAGGAGTCGGCGCAAACCGCGTTGCCGAAACGTTCGAGGCCTTTTCAGCCCGGGAACCGTTTGTCCGTTTTCTGGGCGCGGGAAAATTCCCGTGCCTTAAAAATGTGCAGCATACGAATTTTTGTGACATTGGCGTGAAAACGGACGAAGGGTCCAATCAGGTTATTGTCATTACGGCTATAGATAATTTAATGAAAGGCGCCAGCTCGCAGGCCATTCAAAACATGAACATCCGGTTTGGCTTTGACGAGCGGACGGCGATTCAGTAACGGGGGTCTCATGAAATTCGAAACAATTCCGGGCGGCGGGGTCACGATACCTTCCGGTTTCCTGGCTTCCGGCATGCACGCGGGGATCAAGAAAAACGCGAACAAATTTGACACGTCCCTTATTTATTCCGAAGCGCCTTGCGTGTCCGCCGGCATGTTTACCAGCAATCAGGTGAAGGCGTGGCCTCTCTTGCACAATCTGCGCGTGATTGGCCACAAATCCCACCGGGTCATTTTTGCCAACAGCGGAAACGCGAATTGTTTCAATGGAAAAACGGGGCAGCAGGCCGTTTCAAAATCGCTAACGCTCCTTTCGAAATTATTGAAAGTTTCTTCCAAAGAAATCTTTTTAGGTTCCACAGGTGTCATCGGCCGGAAATTTCCGGTCAAAATTCTAGACCGCGCGATTCCGGCTTTGGTGAAAACCATGTCAAAGGACGGCGGGCATTGCGCGGCGCGCGGTATTTTGACAACCGATACGAATACGAAGGAAATCGCCGTGCGATTTAAAATTGACGGAAAAACGGTCTGTTTGGCCGCCATGGCCAAAGGCGCGGGGATGATTTATCCCGACATGACCGCGAACGGAAAACGGGCAGGTTCGCTCAAGGGCAAACATGCGACCATGTTGTGTTACGGAACGACGGACTTGAACATCTCCAAGGCAATGTTACAGTCGGCCGTGAACCATGCCGTGCGCGAGACGTTTAATAAAATTTCTATCGATAATGACCAAAGTACTAACGACATGGTTCTTGTTTTAGCGAACGCAAAGGCCGGCAATCCGAAAATTACGAGGCCGGATAAACGGTTCCGGCTGTTTCAGGCGGCGGTAACGCATATTTTTCGCTGGATCGCGCAAGAGCTTGTCAGCGACGGAGAAGGCGTCACCCATGTTTGCGAAATTATTGTTAAGGGCGCGCGCAAGGACGTTGAAGCGACAACATTATGCCGGCAAATCGCCACTTCCATGCTGGTGAAAACCATGTTCGCGGGAGGGGATCCCAACTGGGGGCGGTTGATGGGATGCGTCGGAGCGAGCGGCGTTTCGTTCTCTCCCAAACTTGACATTTTGTTTGAAGGCATTCCGATTCTCCGAAACGGCAAAGAGGCCGAGGGAAACAAAAACCGGCTCCGCCAGATTCTCAAGAAAAAACAATACCGGCTTGAAATTGATCTGAAGCGCGGCCGCGGACGGGACAGTTTTTTGACGACCGATTTAACCAAATTTTATGTCTGGATTAATTCGCGGTATTCAACATAGCGCCCGGTAAAAGTTTCACGGCGCATTCAATGTCGTGTTCGCGTTAAATTTTATTTAGCATGATGCTTGCGGGAAGCCGTAAGGCGTTCATGCGCCTAAAGGGTAAAGGAAGCCATGATTGAGTCATTAACCGAAAAAGTGGATATTTTGATTGAGTCCCTGCCGTATATCAGG
>CAZFUU010000003.1:0-13039 GCA_964522565.1 uncultured bacterium
GAAAGCGGACATTTCATGTGCTACCAAAACCGGACATTTCATTAGCTTACTACACGCCGGCAGATTGATCCCATGAAAAACGGCGTGTTATGTTAAAATATTTATTAATGGTATATTACGACGAACCGTCATGATGTTCATTGAGCTTTCAATCGCCAACACGGGAGGCCGAAATGGAAATTCACTCATTGACTTGTTCCGATGTCATGAATCGAAAAGTGATTTCGGTTCATATGGATGACAAGTTCAGCTTGGTCGAAGAGCAAATGCGCCTTTATCAAATCAGGCACATCCCTGTCGTTGACAGCGAAAAGCGGTTAACGGGAATCGTGACACAGCGGGATCTTTTTCATGCCATCTCTCCGCGAAGAACAGAGTCGGGTGATTATTATAGCAAGGCCGCCTTGGATGCCTTCGTTCTCAAATACGTGATGACACCGGATCCAGTCGCTTTAAAAGCGCATGACATGCTTCGCGAAGCGGTGCACATTTTTTCGGAATTCAAATACGGATGCATCCCAATCGTGGACGACCAAAAACATCTGATTGGAATTATCTCGCAAGTCGATATTTTAAAGCTATTTGACCGGTTTCTTCATTCAAAATAAGAAGCCGGATTCATCCGCTTTCAACAACTTAGAGTTTACCGGCCGCCTGTCGCTGGCGTTTATTGGCCTCGTAAAGGCCGTCGCCCAAAATTCTCCTCGCAAGTTGGTCCTTATCCTCGCCATTATAAAAATCGTATTCCATGACCGCCAGAACCTGAATCACCACGGCAAGCGGCAAGGATCGCATCGTAGGGTTGTTTTGAACGGATTCGTCGATTTTCTCGCGATAAAAATCGGCCGGTTCAAGAATCACCGTATTCTGCCTTGTTTTGTAAAAGTCAATCAGCGTTTGGACCGCTGCATTTTTCTCTGTCATATTATAATTGTTCCAGGTCGCCAGCGATTGCCCAAACTCATTCATCATCCCTGAAAACTTTACGGGCGAAATACTCGCCGGCTGTGCTATTTTCTTATCCAAGGCAGGGACTGATACCGCCGTAGGTTTGCTCTTTGCGGCCAGCAACGCGATAGATACGACAAAAGCCGAGCCGACAATTATAATAGGAATCCATTTTGATTTCAGATTCATTTACAATCTCCTCGCTTTAAAGATAATTTTAACAACTAAATACCACCGATTGAGTTCAGTTTACTACTTCTTCCGCGTTGAAGCAAGCCGAATAGCTCTTAACCGCCTCTTCGTCTTCTCTGAATGATGTTTTCCATACATCGGATTGCCTTGTTTCAATCTCATCGCCCGCAACTTTTGTTTGGTTTTCTGGGTGTGGTGTTTCCCGTAAAACGGATTTTTCTTTCCTCGGGCTTTTAAACTCATCAAACGCCTGGTAGAAAGTGAATGCTTTTTTCTTCTTGGCATCGCAAACCTCCTTTGAGTTAACGATTATGTTTAGATGTATTTTTTGAACAGTTCCAGCGCTCGGGCGGTTTGCCGGTCATATTGCGGCTGATCCGGCTTGAGGTTTTCCACAACTTCATCCGGAACGATTCCATGGCCGTCAATCACCCGTCCACTCGGCCCCAGATAACGCGCCGTTGTCAGTTTCATGGCGGTATGTTCATCCAGCGGCACAACCGATTGAACGGACGCTTTCCCGAAGGTTTTCATTCCAATGACCTTGCCGCGCCCGTTATCTTGAATCGCGGCTGAAAATATTTCGGACGCGCTTGCCGACGCCTCGTTGACAAGAACAAGCAAGGGAATTTCGGCCATTGTTTTTTCTCCGCTCGAAATATAATCTTTTCTTTGAACCTCCACCCTGCTGTCCACAGAAACGATTTTCTTTCCTTTTTTCAAAAAGCGTTCGGCAAGCTCAACCGCGGTCGGCATTAATCCGCCGTCATTGTTGCGAAGATCGATGACCAGGGCTTTCATCCCGTTTTTTTTCAGCTCAGCCAACGCTTCATCAACCTGTTCGATCACATTATCCTGGAAATGAACAAGACGCATATACCCGAGCGATTTTCCAATCATACGAACATCCCGTATCGCCGCAATAACAATAGTTTGGCGCACCAAAATCGCGTCAAAAATTTCCTTTGGCACGTCCCGCTCTATCGTTAAAGCCACTTCCGCTCCTTCTTCCCCCCTCAAGAGAGCGCTCACATCCGCGATTTGGCTGTCCCGCATTGAAATGCCGTCAATTTTGAGAATTCTATCGTCCGCCTGAAGCGAGGCCTTTTCCGCGGCACTGCCCGGCATAATTGACATAATCACGGGGAAAGCGTCTTTAATTTCAAGCCGGATGCCGACCCCTGCATATTCACCGGAAATGCTGATTTTCAAAAGCTCATAATGCCTCGCGTCAATAAACTGGGCGTAGCGATCATCCAAAGATTTCAATATCCCCTGAACGGCGCCATAAAAAAGATCGCGCGGTTGGGTGGGTTCCACGTACCCTTCCTGGATCACATTGATGGTTTTGGCAAATAATTTAAGTTCTTCCAGGATATTTTGCCTCTCGGCCGACTGGGCGGAGGCAAACCCGGCGTGGGATAAACAATATCCAATCGCAACCAGGAAAATGATTTTTCGCATGAAATCCTTTTATTCTGTTTTACTTGTCAACTGTCCCGAATTCTTCGCGCCAGGACAACGCCTGTCCCGATCGATTCATCACGGCATAAACCGTTAAATACTTATCAGCCCGGGCCAATCTGCCCGTGCTTTGAATAGAAAAATTCGAGGATGAAACCCCCATCTGCCCCTAACGGACAAAGCTCTCAAGACTGCTTTTTTCTTTATCGTCCAATTCGATAAATTGGTTAAGGTCAGCGGTGACCGTCTCCAAGCTTCTAAAAACCTGATCATCCTCCGTCCCCCGGATTTTGTCCCGTCCCGCACGGTAACCCAAGATTTTATCGATTAGTTGATCGCTGAAGCCAATCGCTTTTAAAACAGGTTTTCGCGCCGTGTTCAAATTAACCTTTCCGTCACCATAAATCGTTACGAAAGGCAGAATTTTCGCGTAAATTTTCGGGGTTATTCCCCGAATAAACAACAGTTCTTCCATGCTTCCAATCGGAGCGTTTTTAGATTCATAAGGCGGGATTTTTGTTTGATAGTATTCCGTCTCGGCGCCGTGTTCGCTCAAAACATCATCCTCATCAATCCAGTCAATCAAAGAGGCCGAAATGATTTGAGCCATTTCTTTCGGCAGGCCGGCCGCGGATTCGAAAAGCCGGTTCATGACCACCATGGACTTGACCGTATTTAAATTCAGCTTGCTCTCCTCATCCACGACCCCGAAATGCACTTCTTTGGGATTCTCCGAATCTACATAAAAAACAGAAAAAACACCTCTTCCCACCTGGATTTCCTTAAAATCGACTGTACTCTGACTCCAGGCATCGTTGACACCTTCATACTTCGCTTGATCCGGTTTTTCCCTGTTAACCACCTCAAGCGCTTTCTTGACGCCTGCTTCTGCAATATCGCGCAAATAAGCACGGTCGGAGAAAGTTTCAACCGCACGAAGCCGTTGCTGGACCGCCCGGCCGACGGCAAACGTAAATATGCTCAGCAAACACAGAACCCACATGACAAAGATGAGCAGACTTCCTCTTTTCGACGGCATACCGTTCCCGAAAGCTATTCCATCTCGCTTCTTCATCTCTGGCTTCATGAAATCAAAAGCCCTCCGCCGCTTTTATCTTTTTCGCTCCCGGAAGATTTCAATTGCTCCATTTCTCGAAGCAACTTTTCAATCTGAGAAGCCATGGTGTCAAGCTTTTGGTCGGAAGCGTCAAACCGGCGTTTCATGTACTTATCCAACCCCTCCGGTTCTATTTTTCCGCCGATCAATTCCGTGCGGCGATCGGGGGCCATATTAAAAATCATTCCGCCCACCGTCACACCGCCGGGGGTCGGCCCCGTATCCTCTCCACCATCTTCCTGCGACAAAACAGGTGAACTCGAAAAAACAAGCGCCAAACATAAAGTCAACGGCCATAAAATCAACTGCTTCATGTCCCCTCCAAAGTTACCGAAAAAGATTGATTTGTTTTCATAGATTAATTTTTCAACTGTTCCCAGTCCACCTCGAAAACAGATACTTTTGTGTTGGAAAAAGGATCGTATGAATTGCTAAACAGGTTCACCGCCTGAAAGCCCGCGCCGTCCAAATAAAATGACCTGAATAACATCGAACGCAAAAGCTGCCGATCCGCCAGCACGCTTGTCCACTTGCCTTCCCGTTCAATCAAAAGAGCGGAAACATTAACTCGTTTTCCAACAAACATTTTTTCCTTCAACTCTTTGTTTTCAATATAAAGCAAGCTGAGTGGCTGCGCCAACAATTCTCTCCTGTCCGGAGGCATAATGACCGCTTCCATTTTCCCCAAATCAACCATCAAGCCGTTTGAAAATTCGAGGCGATCGCCCTCGCGCCGGATCATTTTCGACTCCTCAGAAAACTTCCATATTCCGTCGATCAACGTGGCCATCCGGTCAATATTGATGTGTTCGCCAGGGCGACCCGCCAAAAACGACGAGAAGGAACTTCCTTCCGCGGCCAATTCTTGCGCGCGCCTAAAATTCCATTTTCCGGAAAACTGAACCGCCAGGTTCTGTTCAACCAGGTCATTATAAACAAGAAAATATGTCGGCGGCGGATTTTCCGGATGCGTTAAATTCAAAAAACTCTCTTTATCGTTCCAACTCATGGTGCCTGGCAACGTGAAAAATGCCTCCGTTTTCGGCACCTTCATCGCGTTAGATACCGATTCAATCGCATCAGGCAAGTCAAAACCCAGAGACAGCAGGAAGTCGACAGCGCGATTCCCGTTCACATTCAGCATGCGGAGGATTCTCAAGGCCTCCTGTTCTTCGTCCGACAGCCAGAACCGGCTGATCCAATAGCCCTCCCGGGCATCCTGCCTTCCTCCATCAAATGTAACGGCACGATTTGCCAGAGACATAATAAAATAACCCGGCGGCCACCAGCTGTTCACAGTCGCGTTTTCAGGCGTGTTTTCTTTAACGTCAGTAAGCACCTGATACCACGCGTCGTTCATAATCATGCTGCTGGTCATACTCGCGGCACGGGCGGACGTCAGAATAAACGGAGCCGCAAGGAAAACCAGGGCTGATGAAACCAAGGCCTTCGCCCCAAGTTTGAAACTTTTCCGCATCTTGAAACAGTTAATCCACTCCTTCGCCCGGTATTCTATCTCGGACACGCCATAAGCAAGCAACAATGAAACCGGCAAAACACAAAGAAGCGCAAACCGCTGAGTGTTCATCGCAAGGATAAAAGCCGGAATCGAAAAAATCAACGCGCTTGACCAACAGTATAAAACATCCCGGTTTAACGGGCCTCGCAGCCGAAAAACCGCCAAAATACCGCCAAAAAAGATCAACGGTAAAATAAAATAATTGCCAACCGAATCAACCACCTCTCTAAAAGACATCGGAGCCGTTTCGCCGACGGTCAGAAACAGGTTGGGCCATAAAAGCGTACTGTCGGAATCCAAAGCAAATTGCCGGACATAATGCCAGCCATGCAATGCGGATTCGATAAATCCCGCCGGAGACATCCATAACATCAAAAAAAACGCTGAAGAAAACAGATATAAACCGGTTCCGGCCAGTGTCTTTTTCGCATATTCCGCGCGCGTCAGAAAATCAATCCCGGCAAAAACAACACAGACCGCTGCATTGAGAATCAACAAATACGCCCAGCCCCCCCAAAAAAGCGGGTAAAGCCCCGTCACAAAACCCGCCAAAGAGGCAAACAGGAAAATCCTCTTCCTCCGATAAAATCCCAGAAAAAAGAAAATGAGCGTCAGCAGGGGAAAAATCAAATTGTACGAATCGGTATCAAACCATCCAAACATGCTTCTTTTGATAAAAATCGGCGCCAACAGCAATGCCAATCCGCCGACAAAGGTGGCGGCAAAAGACACACGAACCACAAAGAGGCAAAAAACAACGAACAAGCCGGCGATCACAAGGCACAGGACGAGCGGAAAATAGCACAGGGATTCCATTAATCCGATGTCCGGATTGATCGCCCGCATCGTCAAGTACCAGGCGAACCCCAGATAAGGGTGAAATGTCATCTTGCTCAATTTCCCGAAAGGGATTTTTTTTAGCGGATTAAAACATTTTTCATCTTGATCATGACGCGCGAAATTTCCTCTCCGGCGGATTAAATCGGTCAAATAATAGTAAAAGTATCCATCAGCTTCCAGAAGGTAATGTGAAACCGGAGAAACATCCTTGGCTTTTCTCATTTGCCCCTCAAGAACATTCGCTAAATTCTCGACGGCAGTTTGGTAATCCGGATCTTTCTGGGCGCGTTCCTGCGCTTCCGAAGTAACGATTTGTTGTTTGAAGCCCGAATCCAGCGATATCTTCCGGTCCCGGATATTGCCGGCTATTTGGCTTTCCAGCGCTTGATAGATCAAACGATTGGCCATGATACGGCTTAACACGGAAATTTTACGATTCATTTGGCGAGCAGTTTCGGTACGATAGAAAATCGCGGGCACGCACAGTAAAATGAGCAAAAATACAACCAGGGCGACACGTTTTAAGCGTAAAACAGCATTCCACGCCAGGCGCATAAGAGAAAACTCCTTGAGTTTGGAAGTGCGGTATGGATAATATCATAAAAGATTGTTTATGGATATTCAAAGCAATGTTTTGATTATTATTCCCGCGTATAACGAAGCCGCAACCATCGGCGGACTCGTCAAAGAAATCCGCTCCAAGCATCCTTTCCCGTCTCTTGAAATCCTGGTGATCAATGACGGGTCGGCGGACAATACCGAAGCGGAGGCGAAACGCGCAGGCGCAAGAGTTGTCTCCCTGCCCTTCAATCTCGGGATCGGAGGTGCCGTACAGACAGGTTATAAAATCGCGGCGGACGAAAATTTTGATGTCGCCGTCCAGCTGGACGGCGATGCGCAACACGATCCGGCTTCTCTATCGAACGTGGTATCACCTGTGCTTCAAGACAAACTGGATTTTTGCATCGGAAGCCGTTTTTTAAACGATACCTCCGATTTTAAATCGACTTTTACACGCCGCGCAGGAATACGTTTTTTGAAATTATTGCTGAAACTGCTCGCCGGGGTTTCTTTGACCGATCCGACATCCGGCTTCCGGGCCGCGAATCAAAAAGTTATTCGTGAATTCGCCGCCTATTACCCCGTGGATTTCCCGGAACCGGAGGCCGTTAAAATCGCGAAAAGATTCGGCGCAAGAATCGGAGAAGTACCGGTCAATATGCGCAAACGGCTCGGAGGAGAGTCGTCCATTCGCGATTTTTCAACTTTATATTACATGATAAAAGTCACCCTTGCGATTCTCATTGATTCGTTGAAAAAGAAGACCTAGGAGGCCCCATGGATGCCCGTTTATTCGCTCTGCTTACCGCTTTTGTGATTCTGTTTTTCGTTCTCAATCTGATCCGTCAGCAAAAAATGACGTTTAAATATTCCCTTATCTGGCTCGGGACAAGCGCCGCCGTTTTTTTACTGGCAACCTTTGACCAAATTTTATTAACGCTTTCAAAATGGGCAGGATTTACCCTGACAAGCAATTTTGTTTTCTTTCTTTTGTTTGTGTTTTTTACCCTACTGAGCTTGTTCCTCACCATTTATATCAACGAACAAAACAGCAGGACAGAGTCGTTGGCGCAATCGATCGCGAAGCTTCAATACCAGATTCTCAAGCTTCAAGAAGAAAATAAGAAGATAAAACGATGAGAAACACAATGCGCCGCTTTGTCCTTTCAACAGTTAATTCTGCTGGCAAAAAACGGCGGCGTTCTCAAAAATTTTTATATTTTCTTTCCTGTTTCGTGGTACCGAGAGTGGGCTAAGTAGCTGTTCAAAAGCTTTTAATGTTTCACCTGGTTGTCATTCCCGCGTCCGCCATGTATGAAAACGCTGCGGGAATCAAGTATTTTTCTTCCGGATTCCGGCTCGCGCTACGCTTGGCCGGAATGTCTATGTGCTTTCAAATATTACAGGGCTGATGCATTGTTACTTAGTATCGTTTCAAGATTGATTTTGTCGGTTTGCGGGACTGTGCCTGATTGAAATTGACGGTCACCGTTCGCCAATTTCAATCTTGAAACGGCACTAGCTTTTGACGGAAGGCGACATTTCGAGGCTTCTTTTCTGCTGAATGATACTTTCAAGAGATTCGGCCAGGTCCGGCCGGTTGAGAATGCGCAGTTGCGAAATCGGCCCAAGCGCGCGCGCTGTTTGATTTAAGGCGATATAGCTCATCCCCAAACCAAATAAAATCTCAGGTGATTCCGGGTTTAACTGGATGGATTTTTCAAAATATTTGACGGCCGCGGCCGGATCTTCCTTGTGAAACAGCAAGACAAAAGCGAGACCTCCCAAGGCAGGTGCAAAATTAGGCTGCAACTCGAGCGCTTTTCGGTAATATCCTTCGGCGGTTTCCATGTCTTTTCTGTCGGAAGCGTGAATCGTGCCGATACTTGTGTAGGACTCGGCCATCCGTGGATCTAGCTCGATTGACCTTTCGAAGGAGGCAATCGCCTGGTCCGGATTCCCTCGATCCAAATACGCCCTGCCAAGCGACTGATGAAAAAGGGCTTCATTGGGGACAATCTCTATCGCCTGTTTGAATGATTCAATGGCTTCTTCATATTTCTTTTCATGCATTTGCGTTACGCCGGCTTGATAATACCGGCTGGCCAGTTGCCGATGATTTTCCGGAGGCGCATCCGAAAAAGATACCGATCCGCCCATAATAAAAATGCCGGACAAAAATCCAAGAATCATTATGGGTTTCAAATCACGTCCTCGCTGATGATTGTCGCCTGCACCTGAATCGTACATCGGAGAATGTCTGAGCCTTTCGAACGAGGCGCGAATTTATAGCCCGTCACCAAAAAAAGATAATTTGATTCCTCAATCATCTTAATAAAGTCCAATACATCCGCCAGACTTCCGCCGCAGTCAAGCATGATCGGAATCGATCTGGCGAACGGGCTTTCACTTTCCTCGCCCGCCTGAATATCAAAAATCATGATGGATTTTTTATTCGCCATCGATTCAATAACCCGGAAATATTCCGCAATCAATTCCTGGTTGCTCGCATTTTCCGCGCTTAAATAACTTTTATATTGATTGTACTCGTTGGTAATCCTGTCCCGAAAGGAAAGGATGCGTTTATTGCGCCGCACCATCTGCGACTTGGCTTCAATTTCGGCATCCAACACTTTAATCTGGGAAAGAATCGGGCCCAAAACAACCCTGTCAAGAATCGCAAAGAGGACAAAAAATCCGGCGATAAAGACGAGGATGCGCTCCTGCTTGCCTAATTTAGAAAAAAAATCCTGTATCATTTTTGTGTGATTTTGTTTGTCAGCGTGCAAGAAAGGTCAAAATCCGCGACTTCCCTGTCGCCTTCCCGCCGCACTTTTGTTTGATTGGTTTTGACTGAACCGCAATACCCGGACTCTTCCAGATGAGTCACCAATGAATAAACCCGCGACATGGAGCGTGCCGTCCCCGCCAGCGTAATCTCTCCCCCTTCTTCATATCCAAAACCGGAAAGGTAAACATCCTCCCCGATTAACGAAGTGATTCTCTGGAAGACAAAAAGCGATTTCCCGCGTTGACTGATATTTTCTTTCATCGCCCTGCTCTTTGTCGACACTCTTTCCATCGTTCTCGCCTGCTCAAAACTTGTCGTGTTTTCCTGATCCAGTTTTTGCACCGTCATGTTTTTCATGGATATTTTAATCGCCAAATAACTGCTCACCATAAAAAAAACGAGCATAATCAAGACGCTGAGCGTCATCATGTCTTTGCCGCCTTCGCGAAAGCGCCGTCTGATTTTCTCTTCTTTGGGGCTCAGGTCCAGTTTTAAACCGGCGGGATTCCGGGCACATGAGAACACATCAAAAAAAGAAAGGTCGCGATACTCGCTGATTTTTTCGGAGACAGCACCGTCCATCTGAAAATAATCTCTGTACGATGCGATTTGAATCGGAATATTTGAGGCAAATAAATACGGTACCGAATTCCTCAGATTCACATCAATCTCGCCCAATCCCTCCACGGCTCCCATCACAATTAATTTCTGTATAGGCGTTCCCACTGCCTGATTTTGATATGCAATAAATGATTTGTTTAATTCCTTCATGAATTCCGTCCGGGTATGGTCGAAACTCGCCCTGAAATGCTTTGCCCCGAACGGAATCACCCGGATAAACACCATATACCCCTGCTCAAGAATTCCGAGCTCGGAAGTTTCCTCATCAATATGGATTCCGCCTATCGATTTCTGGTCAATGGGCAAACCGGCAATTTCCTGGTAAATTTGCGCCATTCCCTCCGAAGCCGCGGCAACCGCCGTCAATTGCAAACCGACTTGCTGAAAAATGTGAAAATACCGGTCTATCACCTTCCGGTGAACAATAATTAAAAAAACATTCGTGTAATGCCGGTCAGGCGCCTTAAGAAAAAGATAATCCACGACAATTTCATCGCGCGAATACGGCGTATAACGCCCGGATTGCAGGTCGATAATTTTGCTGATTTCGTCCCGATCCTCGGAAGGCATATCAATATTTTTAGAAATAAGCAGGCTGGAGGGAATCACGCACAGCGCTTTTCGGGTTGAAATCTTCAGATCCTTGTATGCGCCATTGAGAAATTGGACAATTTCCGCGTCAGCGCCTTCCGCATATCGTTTGTGAAGGACGTTTTGAATGACGGTTTTTCCGCCCGTTTTTTTCGTATAAACAAATTTAACGTCGTAATTCGATATCTGAATAACGACATCTTCCGCTTTCTTCGACATCGTATTAAAAACCGAACGACAACTGGATGGCAAATTTAAAAATTTCATACTTTTGAATTCCCCTGATAGGCGCCCAGAGGCACTGAAAGAATTTGGGAGACCTCGCGCCCACTGCCTTCAAGCCCCCCCGCGCATTCAAAGCGGACTCTGACAGCCGCCGGAAAACCGGGTTCAAGCCAGTCATCTTTCCAAAAATACGCCCCGCTCGCCTGACCATAATAATAATATTCGATATCAAAACTTTCAATATCCGTCATCAGATCTTTATAATAGTCGTATTGAACCGTCTCTGGATTTTGCGCGTTCAATAAAAGCTGATGAGACCTCAAAATCCATTTTCTGTCCCTGTCGTACTTGTAATGAACGCGCACCGGAATTCCAAATTTCAGTTTGACTTCCATGTCCGCGGCCGATCCGATTTCCTGGGGCAAAGTCAACGCATAAAACTCCAGCGCATCTTTGCCGCCCGAGAAGCTTGAACCCGAATATGCAATCGCGTTACGTAAATCAAAGGACAGTTTCTCCAGAAAAAATTCCGAATTCAAATCAAACGTCTGCTTCTGAGAAAACCGCCAAACCCGTAGCCCCTGGGCGAAAATGCTGTAGACCGCCCCCCCCAGGAACGCGACAATCACAACCGCAATCAATAACTCGATCAAGGTAATTCCGGATTGATTTTTTATTTTTTTCATGCCGGGACCCAGACATAAAGTGTTCTTACCAGCCGTTTTTCTCGACCGCCTTGAATCCAGAACGCCGATAATGTGACATGATATAATTTTTTATCATCGGTAAGCGCGGCAGAAACCATTTGGTAGTTAATCTTCGGCCCGCTCAAAGATTCAACTTCTTTCACATCGCTTTCCTTGACGTCTTGCACTTCAAACGCCCTGTTCTGGATAGACCACGATTCATCCCAAAGCAGGCGGTTGGCTTCCATCCTGATGTTTGAAAACCGGAGCGCATCCATAGATGATATGAGCGGGCGGCACAGGATCACCAGGCCTGAACCCAAAATGGCGACACTCACCAATACTTCCAATAATGCGATGCCTCTTTTGTTCATCATCGGCCGGCGGCGTCAACTGCCCGCTTTGGTTAACCAATTCACAACGTCATCCTCTGAAACGGTGGGCGTCGGGTTTTTTCCCAAAGACCACAAATCATAATCCTGCGGACGGCGCACGCCCGGCGACCGGTATTGGTACTGCCTGCCCCACGGATCAAGAGGCATGCTGTCTAAATAAGGCCCGTTCCAGTTCTGCGGAACCGGATTTGTCGTGGGCTTTCTGAATAAAGCATCCAACCCCTGTTCCGTCGTCGGGAAAAACCCATTATCCAGTTCATAGAGTTTCAACGCGGTCGCCAAATTCACGGTCACATCCGCTTTTGCCGCGGCATTTCTGGCCTGATCCGAACGACCCGTCAAACGAGGAATCAGCATCGCGGCCAAAGTCCCGATGATCACAACCACCATTAAAATTTCTATCAACGTAAAACCAAATTTGTCTTTTAACGTCTCAAACCTATGTCGTGCCATAAAAACCTCTCGTTGTCACTGATTTAGCGCATTTAAACTGAACACCGGCAGCAGGATGGCCATAATAAACAGCCCTAAAATGCCGCCGATAAATAAAATAATCGCGGGCTCCATTAAATTCATCAAAAATTTAACGATTTGATCCATCTCCTGCTCATACCACTCGGCAATTTCGCGGAATGCATCTTCAAGATTTCCGGATTCCTCGCCGACACTAACCAGTTGTGACACGAAATGCGGAAAATACCTTGAACGCTTGAATCCTTCGCTTAAAAGCCCTCCCCCCTGTAAAATCTGGTATGACGCTTCCAAATCTTTCTTAATGACCTCATTGGACAAAACCGGGACCGCAACTTTTATCGCATTAAGCACCGGCATTCCGCTTTTTAACAATAATGCCAATGTCCGGCTTAACCGCGCCAATTCCAGCCGGACAATAACATCCTTGACCTTCGGGATTGCCAACAGCACACGGTCAATGACGATTTTCTGAGAAGGACTTTTAAACATTCTCCCGATCAAAAATGTCAATGCGGTGACTCCAATGACAACCCAATACCAAAACTTTTTTGTCCATGCACTTGATTCAATTAACAGTTTCGTCAGCTTGGACAGAAGTCCCCGATGACACCTCAG
>CAZFUU010000003.1:13049-15731 GCA_964522565.1 uncultured bacterium
CAAATCCTGACCCAAATCCAAAAAAAATCTCGAGAACTTGGGAGTTACGTAAGTGAGCATAAACACAACGGTTGCGGCGCCCACAAAAACAATAAAAATGGGGTATGCCAGGGCCGTCCTGACTTTATCGGTAATTTCTTTTTGCCGCGACCGGTATTCCGCAACCCTGATCAGCGCGTCGTCAATCCGTCCGACGCTCTCCCCTGCGCGAATCATCGAAATATCGAATGAGGGGAAAATATGCGCGTATTCCGACAACGCTTTGGACAAATCAGTTCCGGAACGAACTGATTGATGAACGCGCGCAACAATCGCTTGAACGCTTCTGTTTGTGGATTCGGCCTCGAGCAATTCAAGCGCTTTCAAGATCGGGATTCCTGCCTGAACCAGTTTCGCCAATTGACGATATAGCAATAAAATATCCCGGCTCGAAACTTTCCCCGCACGCCGCGATAATTTCGCTTTTGGTTCCGCTTTCCTGTCCGCATTCGGTAAATCCTCACATAAATCAATCGCCAAAAGCCCCATTCGATTAATTAATTCGATCGCTTCATCTTCTGTGGTCGCCAGGACGGTTCCGTCCACAACTTCTTCATGGCCTTTTTTTGCTTTATATCTAAAACGTTTCATTTGGACTCATGCTGGTACAAAAATTCTTAATTCGTTTATGGTCTTCACTGCTAATCGCGAGAAACGAAGTGGCTATTTTGAATAAAAACCTGTCGTCGTCTGAAGAGGCCTGGCTGATCTGACTCACGCGTAAAACACGCCCTAAACTCTGGATGGAACGCGCCTGGCCGTCCGGTAAAGTCATATCAAGCTCGAGCACATCTCCAACGTCAAAGGACTGGTGCGCCAGGAAACTCAGCCCGCCCGATGAAAGATCCTCGGATTCTCCTTCATAAAATACAGGGCCGTCTCCGCCTTCTTCGTCACTTTCTTTGGTCAATTTCACGGCCCGGTGGGCAATTCTGATTTTAATTTTAAACCGGGGAAATTTGCGACGGCCATCTTTAATTTCATCCGGATTTTCTTCAATCACGGGAACGGCCGGCGTCAGAGAAACAGCAGGAATCAAGTTCGTATCTTCTTCATCAGGCGCCGTATTTCTAATCACTTCATCAGGAACCGTCAACCCCTCCAGCACTCTTTTCCAGCCCGTTTGGCGCAAGGTCCTCATCCCCAACTGCCTCGCTTTTGCCTTGATTTCCTCCGATGACGCCCGGGAAAAAATCAGGCGGCGAACCGCTTCATTAATTAAAAAAACCTCGTGAATCGCGATGCGGCCTTTAAACCCGGTTCCGTTGCAGGAATCGCATCCGGCGCCCTTGTAAATTTTGATGCTCTGGTCGCTTCCGATTTTTAAATCACGCCTGATCATGGCGACAACATCGGGCAGAATTTGACGATCCTCCTGTTTGCAGTCAGGACAGATCACCCGAATCAACCGCTGTGCGATAAACCCCAGGACACTGGAGGAGATTAAATACGGCTCAACGCCGATATCCAATAATCGTGTCACACCGCTCACGGCATCATTCGTATGCAAGGTCGATAACAGCAAATGCCCGGTTAACGCCATCCGTATCGCGATGTCGGCGGTTTCCAAATCACGGACCTCTCCGACCATCATCACATCCGGATCATGACGCAGCATGCTTCTCAACCCCTGGGCGAATGTCAAACCGATTTCCGGCTGAACCTGGATCTGCGTCATCCCTTCCATCTCATATTCAACCGGATCCTCGATCGTCAGAATTTTTCTCTCACCGCTGTTAATTTTGCTTAATCCCGCGTACAGCGTCGTGCTTTTCCCGCTTCCGGTCGGCCCCGTCACAAAAATAATGCCGTGGGGACGGTTCAACAAATCCAGGAAAATCTTTAAATCCTCCGGTTCAAATCCGATCTTATCGATTCCAAAAACCATTTTACCGGGCAAAATCCGGATTACCATGCTTTCGCCGAGCGGCGTCGGAATCGAAGAAATCCTCAGGTCAAGAGATTGATCCAAAGTTTTGACCCGCGCTTTCCCGTCCTGCGGCAACCGCCTTTCGACTATATTCAAATTCGCCATCACCTTGAAGCGCGAAAGAATGGCAAGATAAAACTGTTTAATTTCGGGAGGAACCGCCGCCTCATGCAGAACGCCGTCAATCCGGTAACGCACGCGCACCTTGCCCCGGTAAGGTTCGATATGAATATCACTGGCTCTTTTTCTGTATGCATCCAAAATAATCTGATTGACCAGCTGGATGACAGACGCATTTTCAGCCATTTTTTCAATATTATCGACATCATCCTTGCCGGCCTTTTCGGCTTCGGTTTTTTGATCCTCGCCGGCCGCAATAAAATTGCTGGGCGTCGCCAGAATTTTGTCCATCACACCCGCCATCGCGCCATACTGTTTTTCGAGCTGATCCACGATTTCGGCATTAAGCGCAAACACCGTGTCAATCTCGACGCCGAGGCCCATCCGCATTTCGTCCAATTCCTTGACATCAAACAATCTGGAAACAGCGATCGTCAGTTTACGGCCGTCCAATTTCAACGGAACAAATTTATAATAACAGGCAAATTTAAAGGGCACTTTATCGATGGCGGCGCGATCCGGAATCACCTGCTTGAGCGACATAAACGGCACACCCAGACTTTTCGAATAGGTCCGAAGCAGCTTTTCTTCGT
>CAZFUU010000003.1:15741-23945 GCA_964522565.1 uncultured bacterium
CCGGTTTCAATTAAAAGCGAGGGGAAAGAGCTTTTTAAGCGGACGGACTCCTGGTAAATTCTATCGAGATCATTTTTGGGAACAACGCCTGAGCCCGACAAAATATTATAACAGGCCTGCTCTGCTTGACTGTTCATGAAAATCCTCTTTTACTTTCGATCGGGAGCTCTTCCGATTAAATAAAAATCCTGAGGAGGTAATTTGTCAAATTCTCCGCCGGCAATCCGCTCGCAGTCTTTAATCGCATCCTCAAGCGGCACAAATTCTCCCTTTTTCCCCGTAAACGCCTCTCCCACCGTAAAGGGCTGGGTCATGAAATTGAGAAGTTTTTCCGCCCGCTTATAATCCACCTGGTCCTCTTTGGGGATTTCTTCGATGCCGACGACTTGCACAATGCGTTTAAGCGAATTATATTTGGCCATCAGCGAGATCATTTTTTGGCTTAAACGGTAATGCCTCTCGCCGACAACGCGGGGATCTAAAAATGAACACGAGCTTTTAAGCGCGTCGATTGCGGGATAAAACCCGCGCTGGGCCAAATCGCGGGACAGGACCAGAACCGTGTCCAAACAGCTGAAAATCGCCACGACCGCCGGATCAGTCATGTCGTCGGCAGGCACGTAAACCGCTTGATACGATGTGATAGACCCGCCGCCCGGAATCGAACGAATCCGCTCTTCGGCGGAATTCACTTCAGAGGAAAGCGTCGGCTGATATCCTGACTCACCGGGAACGCGTCCCAGCAGTGTCGAGATTTCCTGCCCTCCCTGCACGAATCGAAACACATTATCCATAAACAACAACACATCTTTATTCTTTTCCGCCAAATCTTCCGCCAATGTGATTCCCGTATTGACGCACTCAAAGCGGGCACCGGGAGGTTCATTCATTTGCCCGAAAACCAATTTGACCTTCTCGAGCAAATTGTTGTCTTTTAATTCACAAAACAGATCGTACCCTTCCCGGATTCGCTCTCCGATTCCGGTAAACACGCAAACACCGCTGTGTTTTTTGACGACATTGTTAATCAACTCCAAAATCACAACGCTCTTGCCGCAACCCGCGCCTCCCAGACTGCCCGTTTTACTGCCTTTGACGAGAGGAAACATAATATCGATAAACTTGATACCCGTTTCCAGGACCTCTAGTTTTTCCCCGAATTTACTTTTGGTGTTGAAAATGCTGGGGCGAGGCGGCTGTCGGATCACTTTGAATTCGGTCGACGTGAGCGGCCCCAATTGGTCCACGGGCTCCCCGAAAACATTGATAATTCGCCCGAAAAGATCTTCCCCGACGCGGATACTGACCGGTTTTCGGGTATTGGTAATACGGGCGTTGAATTGTAAATTTAATGTGGCGGAAAGCGCGATGCACCGCACATCCCTGCCGCCCAAATGCTCGGCCACTTGCAGGACAATTCTTCTTTTGTCCAGCGCTTGCGTTTCAAGCACATAATAAAGCGCCGGAATATCGGCCCCCTCATCAAATCTGACATCGACGACAGGCCCCTTTACCGAAACAACGCGGCCCGTTGTTTCGACCGTTTCTTCGACGCGTATTTGAATTCCGCCTGGTTTATTCATGGGTTGTTAACCTCTACCTACGTCTTCGGATAACTTTTGTCGCGGAAAAAACTTCCGCCATGGCCTTGTTTAAATCAGCGCGCATTGCTTTTTTAAAACCAAGCATCAGTTGTTTTTTTTCGCTGGAGAGGCCTTCAATACTGGATTCCAGCTGCTGCGCCTGCGACGCCGCCTCCGCCAACTGCGTATCGATCAAGATTTCATACAACCGGCACGAAATCCAAACATCGGCCAATACCTTCATCATGCCGTCAATCGGCGATTCCTGGATAAACTTCGCCGGAGGCGGAGAAAGCCCATCTTCAGCTGTCGCCGCGGCTGCAGTGTTATCTTCATCGACAACATCGCCTTGAACCGACAAGAGTTCTGAGGCCGGCAACAAAGTGACGACCCGCGGTTTTAAAACATTAAACGATTTGGCCCAAATATACACGCATACCGCCCTGCCGGTTTGGCCGCTCATGACGCGCTCGATTAAATAGTCCCGAATGTTCAGGGACGTCTCATAACGCCCCGTTTCCCCAATATCTCGAAAAACCTGCGCAACATTCATTCCAAGATATTTGCACCTGTCCAGCGACCGCCATCCCACGCATACCACATTTGCATTCCTGAATTTCTCGGTTTCCCGGAATGCCGCGCTACAAACACGGGAGTTCAATTGGGACATAAAACTGGCTTCTGACGTTATGAGCACAATATCCGTCACGGGATTATCGTTTTTCACCAACGGACAAGCCGTATCCGTCGACCGGAGCAGATCAAAATACACAAGAAACTCTTCCAGAAATTTAATAAAACTATCTTTTTTCTGCGCCAACTGGAAAAAACGGTTCGTGGAGACATCCTTTAAAATCGTGATAATCTCCAACAGCGCTTCAACGTCATCCAAATCTCCTTTAATTTGTGCGACTTTTCCCATTTGACTAATCCCGCGCGCGCATCGGTTATCCCGTCTCGATCTTTTTCTTGCTTCGCAACGCCGCTTCCTTGATAGAATTCCGCAAGGATCCGTCCAGAAGCAAGGTTCCAAACTGCAGAACAACCCCGGCAATTAATGCCTGGTCGTTTTCCTCGACAATTTTGATCGACCGCCCCAGTTTTTTTAATAGGATTTGCTCGATTTTCTCACGATCTTCTTTCGACAATGCATATGGCGCTTTAATCGTCACCTGGTCCACATGCGTGCCGATATGGCTCAAATCAAACTCCTGCGCCCTTTCGACGAATTCTTTAACCATTTCCTGATGAATCAACGTCCCTATCTGCTCCGTCCATAACGCGGCAACAATATCCGCGGCAAAATCGATTGTTTTCTGGCTCATTTTCTTTTCAAGTTCTTCCATGTATTTTTGGGTGGACGCATGCGCTTTCGCCACCAATTCGTCGGCTTCCTCTTTGGCCGTTTTCATAATTTCGTCGCGTTTCTGCCGCGCCTCTTCTGTCGCGTCGCTGATCATTTTCCCTTTAAGCAGTTCCAGCTCCTCTTTTTTCTGGGTATATTCCTTTTCCGTGGTCTGTATTTTCTCGGTCAGTTCTTCCTGGCGCTTCAGCAAATCCTGGTACACCCTGTTCAAGCGGTTAATGGCGCTCTCGGTGTCTTCGCGCAAGATCTTCTTTAAAAAGAAAAGCACGCCCGCCGTTACTATAGCCGTTAAGACCAAAAATGAAAAAATCAAGCTCATCATATCAATAGCCCTCCTGCTACCGTCCAGCGAAAATTTGAAAAACAACCAGCAAGGCGATAATCGACGTCGCTTCCGCGAAAACCAGCATTAAAATAACTCCAAGAAAAATTTTGGGCGCGGCGGACGGATTACGCCCCAGCGCCTTGATGGTCGCAAACCCCACCACCGCAATGACGATGGCCGGGCCTAAAACCGCCATGGCCATAATGCCAACCACAATAAAGGCGTGTGACATTTACGAATACTCCTATGTTTTGCCTTTCAGCGACAGCTGACGTTTCGTACCGACTTCCTCAATAATAATGGTACACGCATTATCTTTAAATAAAACGACTCCCGCCCTCAAAGGAATGCTCGGGTTTTGACTAATCCTAATCTCCCCCGTGGGAATCGCTCCCATCAACGGGTGATGAAAAGGCAATAATTCAAACTCCCCTTCATCTCCGAAGATGTGCACCGACTCAACCTGTTTATCAAACAACGTTCCCATCAAACTCAACACCCGCAAACGAAATGTGTTCATGGCAACTTAAGTTCGCTCGACCGCTTCCTCAGGTTCTACCACGGTTTTCTTGATTTGCTCGACAAAAGAAGCTAACGCGTCCCGGCCCCTTAGCTGGATATCGCTCGTAATCGCCTTCTCTGTCCTGATCAGCTTAATCAGTCCGGGATCCTTGTCCATGATAAATTTTAAAAGGCCGGTTTGAAACGCCTCAACCTGGTCCTTATTTAAATCCTGCAAGAGGTTGTTCATCTTGCCGAAAAAAGTCAGAAGCTGAATCTCCTGGGAGACGGGGCTGTTCGGCGGCTGGATCAACAAGGCCTGCAAAACACGCCCCGTATCCAGTTGCTGCCTCAGTTCATCGCTTTGACCGCCGGTTTGCAATTTGCTGATTCTCAATACTTCCTTAAACTGAATAAACTCCAATCGCAAGGATTTGCTGACCGCCTTCATCGCGTTCCACTGAACTTTGCTCCCGATGCGTGAAACGCTCAAGCCAACGTCAACGGCCGGCCTGAATCCTTCATTAAAAAGCGGCATGCTCAAGAAAATTTGCCCGTCCGTCATGGAAACCAGATTGGTTGGGACGTAAGCGGTCAGGTCGCCTTCCAGCAGCTCGACAACCGGGATGAACGTCATCGAACCGCCCCCCTTTTTATTATTAAGCTGCGCGGCGCGTTCAATCATACGCGAATGAAGATAGAAAATATCGCCCGGATATGAATCGCGGCCGGGAGGAATTTGCATCAAAAGCGACAGTTCGCGATAAGCCCACGCGTGTTTCGTGAAATCATCGAATCCCACAAAGATATCCCGCCCTTGATACATAAAATACTCGCCGATCGAACAAGCCGCGTAGGCCGCCAGATACTGCTGGCCCGGCGAGCTATTCGCCGGCGCATTCAGAATAACGGTATATTCAAAACATTCTTTTTCCTTGAAAAGATCCACAACGCGCGATAAAGCGGATCTGGTTTTTCCGATCGCGCAATAGATACAAATAACATTTTTCCCTTTTTGATTGATCATAATATCGGTCAAAATCGTGGTTTTCCCGGTCATTTTATCTCCGAGAATCAATGAACGCTGGCCCTTTCCCAGAGGCAACATCGTATCAATCAGCTTAACACCCGTTTCCAGTGTTTGCGTCACCGGAGACCTGTCCATAATCCCCGGCGCGTCGTTAAAATACGGAATCGCGCCGGTATAATTGATAGGGCCAAGCCCATCCAGTTCTTCCCCCAAAGGATTAATAATACGCCCGAGCGCTCCGTCTCCCACCGGCATATTAAACGGTTCCAGCGTTCCGACGACTTGTGCCCCCGGAGTAATCGGGTCATGTTCCTTGACAATCAGCACCTGAGCCGTTTTATCATCAAAACCCATGATAATCCCCTCGGTGCCAAAGCCGAATTTGACCAGTTGCCCGAGGAAACAATTCTGAAAACCGACGACATACGCAATACACCCGCTCAATGACATCACATTTGCGTATTCTTTATAATGCAGCTCGGTCATACGCCCTTTCCGGATTTCTGGTTCGAGTTTGAATCTGTTTGTTTATTCATTTCGGCATTTTCCGGTTTTTCTTTCGAAGTTATCTTGGGTGTTTGCCCGTATTTCGTATGGCTTAAACGCACGATCCAATTCACATAAAAAGAGGCCGACATGATAAAAAGAAACGCAATGATGCCCAGGATAATCCACCACGTCGTCGCCAGATTCGGCTGGAAATCCATGTCCAACATTGTCCCGAGCATCTCGCGAAATTTTTTGATAGCGCTTGTGATCTGCTCAATTGCGGTTGGATTGGTTTTAATCGGCAGCTCAAGAAGTAAATCCTGCAAATCCTTGATTTTGGCCTTGACAGTTTCCACCCGTTGCGTATTGATGGAAAAAGCCCTGATTCGACTCTCTACGGTTCCGTCCAAAGCGTCTGACTGAGACGTTTTCACCATATCCAGATAACGATCGATTTCCTGTCCGATATTAATCGAGTAGTTTTCATACATGGTATTTTGCAAATGAGTCAACAAGGCATCCTTCTGCGACTTCAATAAATCCAGCTCAGCGTCACGTATAAACCAGATATCGCGCACAATAATTTCATATTTTTTCGACTCATTCGGGCCGAAGGCATCTTCTTTTTCAAGAATGAATCTCTCATGCTCCTTTTCATAAAGGAGGGAAAAGCCAAGCCGATCGATGAGATTTTCCGGCGTGATATCCTTGGGCAATACGGCCGTGACCGCGAGTGTTCTGGCTTCATTGTCCTGATTAAACGCGTTAATGACGAATTTTGCGGTCCGAACGCCGTATTTTTGCTCATCCTGAAGGCGCCGGAGAGCACTCACGGATCGTGACTGGGAGGCAATTTGCTCCAATTCATGGTTTTGCGCCCGGTGAAGTGCGATCCGCCGCGAAATCCCCAAATCGCGAGATCCACCCTCTTGAATCATGTTTAACTTTTCTTCCAGCCTTCCCGCCAGCATTCTTCCGGTTTCATAATATTGAGTATCCTTGAGTGCCTCTATTTGAGTATTCAGCTGTGATCTGATTTGGTCGATCCTTTCCGGCGAAACAAACCAAATATTTTTAACCCTGACGACAAGCGTTCTGACTTCTTTGGGTGCCAATTCAATATCCTTCACCAAATCGTAACATCTGTGTTCTTTATTATACTCTATCTGCATGCCGGCTAAATCAACCACGTCCTCTGGCGCAATCTCATGAGGCAAAGAATGTCGAATAACGGTTGAGAGGGAATCTGTCTGAGAAGGATTAATGGCAAGAATTTTTATCCGGACTGTTTCGTCAGCATACAGAAACGGGCAATAACCAATTGAACCCAGCACACTCATCAACATAAAAAAGACCAAACATAACCCTCTTTTCTTGAAAAAAATCAGCTGCTTCCGATCCTCAAACATATTCATATTATCCGTTTTATTTTATGATTCCAGTTCCATGGATGATTTGACCACTGCACCCCCGCGACCTGTTCCGTATTGCGCTTCCAGCGCTTCTTTCATGGCAAACAGGTAAGTTTTAACTTCTTCCAGCTTGTCCTGAATCATCGCGCGCTGTCCGCCATCGGTATCCTGCAATTTTGTGATCTCTTCGCCGATAAATCCGAAGTTCTTTTTACTTTCATTCGTGGCATCAACCAGCTGATTAATGATTTCCTGCGATAATTGTTTGGTCTCGGCGCCATTTTGCGCGGCGGTGGCGGCCGTGCTTTTCAATTCTTCAAAAAGCGCTTTGAGATTTTGAATCCCTTGATACAGGGATTCGGCTCCTTTTTCCTCAGAAGCGATATTCTGTTTAATCTCTTACCCGATCGATAACACCGATGAGGCGGTCGACTTGACATTGGAAGTATCCGCCATCAAGCCGGCGATCCGGCCAAAAACAGATCCTTCTTCTCCGGTATCTTCATCAGAACCTACGACCTGGCCTAAATTTTCCAGTTGTTCGGTCGCGGAAATAAGCTTGCCGAAAAGAGTATCGCTTTGTTCGGTGTCGGAAGTGCTGCCCAAAATTTGGGTAATCTGATCCATGCTAGCCTGAATCGCTCCCACCGTGTCGGTCCGGAGTCCCGTCAATCCTTCCGCCAAAGCGGTAATCGCCTCCGAATCAAGTCCCGCCATTAAGTCGTCCAGTTTCGCTATTTTCCCAAACAAGGTTTCCTGTTCCGCGTTATCATTAACGCCACCCAACGCTTCCGTGATGCTAAATGTGAGATCAAATGTCTTCTCCAATTCGCCCGCCACAAGGTCCAGCCGGCTGCTCAACGTGACCATTTCGGTCCAATTGATACCCGTTGAACTCATGCGCGCAAGGTCCGTCCAGTTAATCCGGGAGACGGTTTGGCCATGTAAATCTGTCCAGTTAAGGCCGGCGCCCGTCATGTACGCAAGGTCGTCCCAATTGACCCTGGATTTGGTCATCACAGAAAGATCTGCCCAGTTGATGCCGGCGTCGCTTAACGCCTTCAAGTCATCCCAGTTGACGCCGGCCTTTGTCATGATTTCAAACTGGCTCCAAACAATTCCCGCTTCCGAAAGAGCTTGAACATCATCCCAATTGACATTCGCTTGCGACAATTTTTGAAAATCTGACCAGTTGATGCCCGTTTCACTCATCACGCGAAGATCTGACCACAATATTCCGGCCTCTGATAAGGATGCGATATCATCCCAATTAACGCCGGCATCCGCAACGGCCTTGATTTCAAGCCAGTTGATTCCCGCCGCAGATAAACTCCTGATGTCTGTCCAATTAATTCCGATTTCAGCCATCAACCCAATATTGTCCCAGTCAATGCCTACATCTGATAATACTTTCATATCCGACCAATTCACGCCCACATCGCTCATGACCGCAATGTCCAGCCAGTTCACACCGCCCTCCGATAATTCCTTGATTCCC
>CAZFUU010000004.1:0-14260 GCA_964522565.1 uncultured bacterium
AGTGTGGGCGCTTGAGGCATACGGCGCGGCGTTTACGCTTCAGGAACTTCTGACAGTGAAGAGCGATGACGTGGTAGGAAGAACCCGCGTTTATGAAGCGATTGTCAAGGGAGAGCCCGCGCTGCATTCGGGAACGCCTGAATCGTTTAACGTTTTGGTCAAGGAATTACAGAGCTTAGCGTTGGACGTTATTACCGAGAAAAAACGGCGTGCGGTTAATCTGTTCGAAGCCAGGTCGGAACGGGAAAAGCTGGAAAAAGGCAAACGTGAAGAAAGAAAAGAAAAAGCCAAAGCGGAGCTGGGGATTTCATAACGGCCAGCCGCGTACATAAGGATACAATCCATGATCAATTACAGTGAGATTAATGAGTTTGATTCGGTAGCGATCAAAATCGCTTCGCCCGATGTCATTCGTTCATGGTCGCGCGGCGAAGTAAGAAAACCGGAAACCATTAATTATCGAACCCTGAAACCGGAAAAAGACGGCCTTTTTTGCGAGCGCATTTTCGGGCCGACGCGCGATTGGGAATGCAGCTGCGGCAAGTATAAGCGGATTAAATACAAAGGCACTGTGTGCGATCGCTGCGGTGTCGAAGTGACACAATCAAAAGTCCGGCGGGAGCGCATGGGGCATATTGATTTGGTGACGCCGGTTTCGCATATCTGGTTTTTCAAAACGATGCCTTCAAGAATCGGAAATATTCTGGACTTGACGGCGCGGGCGCTGGAAAAGGTCCTTTATTATGAAGAATATATCGTGATTGATCCGAAGGAGACGACGCTGAAGCACAAACAGCTCCTTTCCGAGGAGGAGTATCAAAAAGCCGTTGAACAATTCGGCGCCGGAAACTTTTCGGCGAAAATGGGCGCTGAGGCCGTCAAAGAGCTGCTTTCGGAACTCGACGTTGAGAAAATGGTTCAGAAATACCAGCGTCAGGTCAAAACCTCAAAGTCGAAACAATCCCGGGCGCGCGCCATTAAAATTCTGAAAATTATTGATTCGTTCCGTCAGTCGGGCAACCGGCCGGAGTGGATGATTCTGGACTGCGTTCCGGTGATTCCGCCTGATTTGCGTCCGCTCGTGGCGCTTGACGGAGGACGCTTCGCGACGAGTGACTTAAACGATCTTTACCGCAGGGTGATTAACCGGAATAACCGTTTAAAAAAGCTGCTTGAGCTGAAGGCGCCCGATGTGATTATCCGGAATGAAAAACGCATGCTCCAGGAAGCGGTCGATGCTCTTTTTGATAATGGCCGTCACGGCCGGCCCGTGCTTGGCGCGGGAAATCGCCCTCTGAAGTCATTGAGTGACATGCTGAAGGGGAAACAAGGGCGTTTCCGTCAGAACCTGTTGGGAAAACGCGTCGATTATTCCGGACGATCCGTGATTGTGATCGGGCCGGAACTGAAAATCAACCAATGCGGCTTGCCGAAAAAAATGGCGCTGGAGCTGTTTGAGCCGTTCATTATACGCAAGCTGAAAGAACGCGGGCACGTTCATACGATTAAATCAGCCAAAAAAATGGTCGAGAAAGCAAGGCCTGAAGTGTGGGATATTCTCGACGAAGTGATTCGTGAGCATCCGATTTTATTGAATCGCGCGCCGACGCTTCACCGTCTCGGAATTCAGGCGTTTGAGCCGGTCCTGATCGAAGGAAAGGCCATCCGGATTCATCCGCTCGTGTGCGCCGCGTTTAACGCGGATTTTGACGGCGACCAGATGGCCGTGCACGTGCCGCTGTCCATGGAAGCGCAGATGGAAGCGCGCCTGCTCATGCTGTCGGCGAACAATATATTCTCGCCCGCAAGCGGAATGCCGATTACCAGCCCGTCTCAGGATATCGTGTTGGGGATTTATTATCTGACGAAAATGCGCGATGGAATGCGGGGACAGGGTTTGAGATTTTCGGATATGAATGAAGCGATTACGGCATTCCAGGAAAATCAGATTGACAAGCACGCAAAATGCCAATTGAGATTGCCGTCCGGGGACATGATTGACACCACGATGGGGCGGATTCTTTTCAACTCTGTCCTGCACGGTGATTTTGAATATGTCAATGATACGATTGACAAGGGGAAACTCTCGAAGGTTATCGCGAAATGTTACAGAAAATTCGGGCATGCCGAAACCGTTCAGCTTCTGGATCGACTGAAAGCTCTTGGGTTTGAAGAGGCGACGTCCGCGGGTATTTCGATCGGAATCGATGATATCCGGATTCCCGAAAGTAAAGTCAAAATTATCGCCTCATCGATGAAAGAAGTGGAAGCCATCGAAAACCAGTACAAGAACGGATTGATTACCGACGGAGAGCGCCATAACAAAGTCATCGATATCTGGACCTATACGACCGATCAGATTTCGGACAGAATGTTTGAGGAGTTTGATTCGTTCAATCCGATTTTCATGATGGCCGATTCCGGTTCGAGAGGTTCAAAACTCCAGATCCGCCAGCTAGCGGGCATGCGCGGTTTGATGGCCAAGCCCTCCGGTGAAATTATCGAAAACCCGATTACGGCGAATTTCCGGGAAGGGCTCACCGTGCTGGAATATTTTATTTCGACGCACGGTGCCCGCAAAGGTTTGGCTGATACGGCGCTTAAAACGGCCGACTCCGGCTATTTGACCCGTCGACTTGTCGATGTCGCGCAAGACGTGATTATCATGGAATGGGATTGCGGGACACCGAACGGAATTTTTATTGAGCCGGCGATGGAAGGCGAAGAAGTCATCGTCAGCTTGAAGGACCGGATTGTCGGCCGAGTTGCGTGCGACAGCATTGTTGATGTGGTCACGGACCAGCCGATTGTCAAGGCGGGCGAGGAAATCAGCGAAGCGATCGCCGATCGGCTTGAAGAGGTGGGGATTGAAAAAATACGGGTGAGATCAGTTCTGACATGCGAATCGTTGCGCGGGGTTTGCGCGAAGTGTTATGGCCGTGATTTGGGTTCAAACCGGATGGTTGAGCTAGGGACAGCCGTCGGAATTATCGCGGCCCAGTCCATCGGCGAGCCGGGCACGCAGCTGACGATGCGGACTTTTCATATCGGCGGAACCGCGTCGCGTACGGTTGAGCAATCGTATTTTCGCGCCCGCAACAACGGTAAGGTTGAATATCATAATTTGAAGACGGTGACATCCAAGACGGATGAAATTATCGTGCTGAATCGAAACGGGCAGATTACGATTCATGATCCGACAGGCCGTGAACTGGAATCCTACACGATTCCGTCCGGCGCGTATATCAGCTGTAAAGACGGAGATGAAGTCAAAAAAGGCGATATTTTCGTAAAATGGGATCCCTACATGGTTCCGATTTTAACCGAAATGAGCGGAACTGTCCGGTTTGAGGATATCAAGGCCGGATTAACGATGAATGAAGAGATGGACGCGACGACCGGATTGACCGAGCGCGTGATCATCGAGCATAAGGAAGAATTGCATCCGCAAATTATTATTACAGGGCCTTCCGACGAAGTGTTGGCATTTTATCCGATTCCGACCGCTGCGCATATTGTGGTCCGGGACGGACAGTCAGTGACGAGCGGAACATTGATTGCCAAAACACCCCGGAAAGTCGCCAAAACGCGCGATATTACCGGCGGGTTGCCGCGGGTTGCGGAGCTTGTCGAAGCGCGCAAACCGAAAAATCCCGCGATCATTTCTGAAATTGACGGAATCGTCGAGTTCGGAGAAGTGATCAAAGGACAGCGAAAAATTATCGTCAAAAGCCCCACCGGGATGACGAAGTCCTATTTAATCCCGCATGGAAAACATCTGAACGTGTATAAAGGCGACCGGGTGGTGGCCGGCCAGCAGCTCGTGGACGGGCCTGTCGTGCCTCAGGATATTTTGCGAGTGAGCGGCGAAAGAAAACTTCAGGAGTATCTGGTCAATGAAGTCCAGGAGGTCTACCGGCTTCAGGGTGTGCGCATCAACGATAAACACATTGAAATTATCGTCCGGCAAATGTTGAGAAAAGTGAAGATTGAAGAGTCGGGCGATTCAGATTTGTTGGTGGGGTCACAAATAGACCGATTGAAGTTCCAGGAGGAGAACGACAAGCTGATTAAAAAGGATAAACAGCCGGCCAAGGCGGTTCCGATTCTGCTCGGAATTACTAAGGCATCGCTGACGACCGACAGTTTTATTTCGGCCGCAAGCTTCCAGGAAACGACGCGGATTTTGACCGACGCTGCCGCCAGCGGCCGCAAGGATCCGTTGCTCGGGCTTAAGGAAAATGTCATTGTCGGGCATTTGATTCCCGCCGGGACCGGATTCAGCGAGTATCATAAATTTGACTTGGTCACCGAAGGCGCTGAAGCGGACGCGAAATCGTCCGATGCGTCCGACAAGGGAAAACCGGAAAAAGATTAAAAACGGAGAAACAGAATGCCGACAATTAATCAATTAATTCGATATGGGCGTAAAAAGTTTGAAAACCGATCGAAATCGCCCGCGCTTGAAAAAGCTCCGTTTCGGAAAGGCGTTTGTTTGGTTGTGCGGACACAGACGCCAAAAAAACCGAATTCCGCTCTCCGGAAAGTGGCCAGGGTCCGGTTGACAAACGGAGATGAAGTCACCGCGTATATTCCGGGAGAAGGCCACAACCTGCAGGAACATTCGATCGTGCTTGTGCACGGCGGAAGGGTAAAAGATTTGCCGGGAGTGCGGTATCACATTGTGCGTGGAAAACTGGATACGAGCGGCGTAGCGAACCGTCACAGATCCCGTTCAAAATACGGCGCCAAAACGCCTAAAACAGAAGGGCAAAAATGAGAAGACGTCGAGCACCGAAACGGTATATATTGCCGGATCCGAAATTCCATAATGTCCTGGTTGCGAAAATGGTCAATATGATTATGGAAAAAGGGAAGAAATCGACCGCGGAGGGATTGGTTTACGGCGCATTTGACCTGATTCAAGAAAAGCTGAACAAGGACCCGCTGGAAGTGTTTAAACAGGCGCTTGAAAACGCGAGGCCGCTACTGGAAACCAAATCGAGGCGCGTCGGCGGCGCGACCTATCAGGTGCCAATCAGTTGCCGTCCCGAACGCGGGAATACGCTGGCAATGAGATGGATTCGTGATTTCGCGCGCGGCCGGAAAGGTTCGCCGATGACTCAAAAATTGGCGAGCGAGCTGATGGACGCCTATCAAAAAACCGGAGCGGCGATGAAGAAAAGAGAAGATACGCATAAAATGGCCGAAAGCAATAGAGCGTTTGCTCATTATCGCTGGTAAGCCCCGTTAGAGATAACGAGAAATTATTACTCTATGATTATTGGAAATCAATTTTTGAATTTGGAGACCGTTTTCGAGATAACACAGAAACGCTCGTTGCGTTTCTTATCTCTAACGGGGTAAATTAATTTATGTCTGAATCGTCAAATATTCATTACACGTTAGATAAAATCCGGAATATCGGAATTGCCGCGCATATTGATGCGGGGAAAACGACGACGACGGAGCGGATCCTGTTTTACACGGGCAAATCCCATAAAATAGGCGAGGTGCACGAAGGCACGGCGACGATGGACTGGATGGAGCAGGAACAGGAACGCGGAATTACGATTACGTCAGCCGCGACGACCTGCTTCTGGCGCGACTGCCGCATCAATATCATTGATACGCCCGGCCACGTTGATTTTACGATCGAGGTGGAACGTTCGCTCAGGATTCTTGACGGATGCGTGGCGCTTTTCGGCGCGGTCGAAGGGGTTGAGCCGCAATCTGAAACCGTTTGGCGGCAAGCCGATCGTTACCATGTTCCGAGGATTGCTTTTATCAATAAAATGGACCGCACGGGGGCTGCATTTGAGGACTGTGTGAAGCAAATGAAAGACCGGCTCGGCGCGCACGCCTTGCCGCTTCAAATTCCGATCGGCAAGGAAGAAAATTTTAAAGGCGTTGTGGACTTGATTCGGATGAAAGCATATGTGTTCCCCGATGAAACGCTCGGCGCTCAATTTGATGAAGTTGAAATACCGGCTGAACTGCAGGAAGCGGCAAAGCATGCGCGCGAGCACTTGATTGAAAAGGTTTCCGAGCACGACGATGACTTGATGCATATTTTTATCGAGGGCAAGTCTCCATCCGTGGAGCAATTACAATCCGGCATACGAAAAGCGACGATTGGATTGAAAATCACGCCGGTGCTATGCGGAACCGCGTATAAAAACAAGGGTATCCAGCAGCTGTTGGACGCGGTTGTCGATTATTTGCCTGCGCCGGCGGATGTTCTCGCGACCAAGGGAAAAGATCCGAACACGGACGCTGAAATCGAGCGGCATCCGAATGACGATGAACCTTTTTCAGGATTGGTGTTTAAGCTCGCGGCCGATCGTTTTGCCGGAGGCGGCGGAAATTTGTCTTATGTGAGAATTTATTCGGGCAAGCTTTTAACCGGCACGTATATTTATAATTCGACGCGCGGAAACCGGGAACGGATCGGGAGAATGGTTTTGATGCATGCCAACAAGCGGGAAGAGATCTCCGAGGCGTCCTGCGGGAATATTGTGGCGGTGGTTGGATTGAAGGATGTGCGCACCGGGGATACGCTTTGTGATGAAAAATCGCCGATTGTGCTGGAGTCGCTTTTCATTCCCGAGCCGGTGATGTCGCTTGCGATTGAGCCGAAAACGAAAGCGGATCGCGACAAACTTTCCGTCACGCTGCAGAGAATGTCGGCGGAAGACCCGACGTTTCGCATTCGCAGCAATGAGGAAACGGGGCAGACCATTATTTCAGGGATGGGAGAGTTGCACCTCGATATTATTGTTGACCGAATGATGCGGGAATACGGGGTGCAGACGAATGTCGGAAAACCTCAGGTGGCGTATAAGGAAACGATTGCCGGGCAGGCGAAAGCCGAGGGGAAATATATCCGGCAAACGGGAGGCCGGGGGCAATACGGCCACGCCGTCGTGGAAATCGAGGCGCTTGAACGCGGAAAAGGAATCGAGTTTGTGGACAAGATTGTCGGCGGCGTGATTCCGAAAGAATACATTAAACCGATTGAGGAAGGAATTCGCGAGGCGGCTCAAAACGGCGTGTTGGCCGGCTATCCGGTGATGGATTTTAAAATTACGCTGTATGACGGATCGTATCATGATGTTGACTCTTCTGAAATTGCGTTTAAAATTGCCGGCTCGATGGCTTTCAAGGAAGCGGCAAAACGGGCGAAGCTGGTGTTGCTTGAGCCGATCATGACTGTCGAGGTAATTGTTCCGGAAGAATATATGGGGGCTATTATCGGCGATTTGAATTCAAGGCGGTGCGTGATTCAGGAAATGGGCAACCGCGGAAATGTGAAATACGTGAAGGCGCTGGCGCCGCTTTCGGAAATGTTCGGGTTCGCGAGCGCGATTCGGTCTTTGTCGCAGGGGCGAGCGACGCCGTCGCCGATGGAATTCCATAGTTATAAGGAAGTTCCGACCAATATTGCTAAGGCAGTTGTTGAAGGAAACGCGGGCAAATAAGAAAGGAACGATCATGGCAAAAGAGAAATTTGAACGGACAAAGCCGCATGTGAACGTAGGGACGATAGGCCACGTGGATCATGGAAAGACAACGCTGACGAGCGCGATTACGAGTGTGTTGTCGAAGAAGGGGATGGCGGAAGCTCGGGCGTTTGATTCGATTGATAACGCGCCTGAAGAGAAAGAGCGCGGGATCACGATAGCGGTGGCGCATGTGGAATATCAGACGGACAATCGTCATTACGCGCACGTGGATTGCCCGGGTCATGCGGATTACATCAAGAACATGATCACTGGTGCGGCGCAGATGGACGGAGCGATCCTGGTGGTGAGCGCAGCGGACGGCCCGATGCCGCAGACACGGGAACACATTTTGCTGGCGCGCCAGGTGGGAGTGCCTGCGATCGTGGTATTTTTGAACAAATGCGACGCGGTGGAAGATCCGGAGTTGCTGGATTTGGTGGAATTGGAAGTCAGGGATTTGCTGAAGAAGTACGAATTTCCCGGGGACGAGATACCGATTATCCGCGGGAGCGCGCTGAAGGCGATGGAGAATCCTGAGGATCCGAAAATGTCGGAACCGATCATGAAGTTGATGGAGGCGGTAGACAGTTATGTTCCGACGCCTGTGAGAGATACGGAGAAACCGTTTTTGATGCCGATCGAAGACGTATTTTCGATATCTGGCCGCGGGACGGTCGGAACGGGACGAGTGGAGCGCGGGATGGTGAAGTTAAATGACGAAGTGGAGCTGGTTGGATTGCGTGAGAAGTCGCTGAAGACGGTGGTGACCGGGATCGAGATGTTCCGCAAGCTGCTGGATGACGCTCGCGCCGGCGATAATGTCGGGTTATTGCTGAGGGGCGTAGAAAAAGATGGTCTTGAGCGCGGAATGGTGGTGGCGAAGCCCGGGAGTGTGACGCCGCACAAGAAGTTCAAGGGGCAGATTTATGTGTTGACGAAGGAAGAAGGCGGAAGGCACACGCCGTTTTTCAACGGATACCGTCCGCAATTTTATTTCCGGACGACGGACGTGACGGGGGTGGTGAAGTTGCCGCAGGGCGTGGAGATGGTGATGCCCGGAGATAACGTGGCGGTGGAAGCGGAACTGATTATTCCGATCGCGATGGAGAAGGAGTTACGGTTTGCGGTTCGCGAAGGCGGAAGGACGGTCGGCGCCGGAGTCGTCAGCGAAATTGTGGAATAGGTGAAAACATGAAAGAACGCGTTCGAATTAAATTAAAAGCATACGATCACCGGATTTTGGACCAGTCGGTTCAGGAAATCGTAGGGACGGCAAAAAAAACAGGTGCCCGAGTTGTGGGCCCGATTCCGCTTCCGACGCATATTTGGAAGACGACTGTTTTAAGAGGTCCGACAATTGATAAGAAATCGCGCGAGCAGTTTGAAATGCGGACGCATAAACGGATTCTTGATATTTTAGAGCCGACGGCTCGCACGGTTGATGCGCTCATGAAACTTGCGTTGCCTGCCGGCGTGGACGTCGAAATCAAGTTATAGGATAAAGAAATGATCGGGCTACTCGGAAAAAAAATAGGAATGACCAGGATTTTTGACGCGGACGGAGACGAAGTGCCGGTGACGGTAGTTGAGGTCGGGCCGTGTACGGTACTGGATGTGAAAACCAGGGAGAAGGACGGCTATCAGGCCGTTCAGCTTGGGTTTGACGCGGTGAAGAAAGAAAAATTGGTTAACCGTCCTGAAATGGGCGTGTTCAAGAAAAAAGGCGTCGCGCCGGTGAGGATGATCAAGGAAATCCGGACGGACTCGGTTGAGGGACTGGAAGTCGGAAAGTTGGTTGGGATTAATAATTTTTCGGTCGGCGATAAAGTGGACGTGATCGGGACGACTATCGGACGCGGATTTCAGGGCGTTGTCAAACGGCATGACTGCAAGGGTGGAGAGCGGGGGCACGGATCGATGTTCGGCCGGGTGATTGGCTCAATCGGACAAAGTTCGAACCCAAAACGTGTTTTTAAAGGAGTGAGTATGCCTGGGCAAATGGGCAACGTCCGAACGACCATTCAAAATCTAACCGTCGAAAAAATAGACGTTGAAAACAATTTGCTTTGCCTGCACGGGTCTATTCCGGGTTCGGTTAACGGCTATGTGATTATTCGTGAGGCGGTTAAAAAACGCCGCCCCCGTAAATGGAAGCTGCCGGGGGATGCCATGGATGAGCTGAATGTCGGCAGAAAAAAGTCCAGCGGCCGCAAGAAGCTTGAGGCGGCCAAAACAGCCGCAAAAGGCGCAAAAGCGGCTGTCTCGAAAGCCAAAAAATAAAATAGTATTTTAGGATATTTATGCTGAACACAACTGTATACAAACAAAACGGAAAAGCGAGCGGAGAGATTGAGTTGAATCCGCAGGTATTCGGCGCGCGAGTTAATCGCCGCTTGATCGATCTGGTGCTCAAGGCCTATGCGGCGAATCAGCGTCGCGGGACGCATGACACCAAACAGCGCAGTGAAGTTCGCGGCGGCGGTAAAAAACCGTGGCGGCAAAAAGGAACGGGCAGGGCGAGACACAGTTCCCGGCGTTCGCCGATATGGCGCGGAGGCGGAACGGTATTCGGGCCGCATCCCCGCGATTACAGCGTGAAATTGTCGGAACAAATTAGACGACAGGCGTTAATTTCGATGTTAAGCATGCGAAAAAAAAGCGACGATGTCTTGATACTGGACGGCCTTCGATTGGCGGCTCCCAAAACGAAGGAATTGGTAGAGGTGATTCGTGCGGTCGGGCTTTCCCGGCAACGTACGCTGCTGGTTGTCGATCAAATGGATGAAAACTTAAAGCGGGCGTCACGCAATCTGAAGGGATTATGCCGCATTCAGCCGGCAAAAGACGTGTCCGCGTATCATATTTCCCGCCGGAAAAAATTGGTGATCGAAAAGCAGGCGATTTTGACGCTGGAAAACCGGGCACTCGGGCTGAACGGGAAGCCAAATTCGGGGACGGTGAAGTCATGAACGTGTATGAAGTGATTCGCGCGCCTTTAATTACCGAAAAGGGAAGCAAGGGCGAAAAAAACCGTAAATATTTCTTTGAGGTGGATAAGCACGCGCAGAAGCATGAAATCCGGGACGCGGTGGAAAAAATTTTTAATGTCAAAGTCGAAAAAGTCAATACGATGAGGTTTCTCGGAAAATGGAAGCGAGTTCGCTATCAAACGGGGCGCACACCGGAATGGAAGAAGGCGGTCGTGACGCTTAAAGAAGGCCATAAAATCAGTTTTACATAATTGAATCAGGCGGAAAAAAATATGGGATTAGTCAAATTTAAACCAACAACACCGACGCGCAGATACGGCAGTGTGTCCGATTTTTCGGACGTGACCACGGATCGCCCTTATTGGCCTCTGACCGAAGCAAAAAGAGGAACGGGCGGCCGGAACCTTTACGGGCATGTGACTGCTTTTAAACGAGGCGGCGGGCATAAACGGCGGCTGCGGCTGGTGGATTTCAAGCGCGATCGGCATGGCATTGAAGCAAAGGTCTGTACGATTGAATATGACCCAAACCGAACCTGCCGGATTGCGTTGATTGAATATACGGATGGTCAAAAAAGTTATATTTTGGCGCCGCAGGGGCTTCAGGTGGGGGAAACCGTCGCGAGCGGGCCGAACGTGGAAGTTAAAACCGGCAATCATCTTCCGCTGAGAAGTATTCCAGAAGGAACTCCGGTTCACAATATCGAGCTTCAACCCGGCCGCGGAGGGAAATTGATACGTTCCGCCGGCGGGTTGGGAAGAATCATGGCCAAGGAAAATGAATATGCTCATATCAAGCTTCCGTCGGGAGAAGTCCGGATGATCAAACTCGATTCTTTTGCGACGGTGGGGCAGTGCTCGAATATCGATCACGAGAATGTGGTGATCGGAAAAGCCGGCAGAATGCGCTGGCTGGGCAAGCGGCCGACCGTTCGCGGAGTCGCGATGAATCCGGTGGATCATCCGCACGGCGGTGGCGAAGGGAAAACATCCGGTGGACGGCATCCGGTGAGCCCGTGGGGTTGGAAAACAAAAGGCATGAAGACCCGGACGCGGAACAAAGTGTCGAATAAATTCATTGTTCGTGACAGGAGGAAATAAGAGATATGGGGCGGTCATCATCCAAGGGTGCGTTTGTCGATGAAAAATTGATGTTAAAAGCTGATGCGGCAAGGTCTTCGCGGGATCGGAAGCCAATCAAATCATGGTCGAGGCGGTCTACGATTACGCCGGATTTTGTCGGGTTAACATTTGCGGTGCATAACGGCAAAACGTTTAACAACGTGTTTGTCACTGAAAACATGGTCGGCCATAAACTCGGGGAATTTTCTCCGACGAGAAAATTTGTGAAACACAGTACTTCGCAGGACAAGGCGAAGCAGATTGCGTCGGGAGCGAAGACATAATCTTATGGAAGCAAAAGCGATTACGAAATATTTAAGAATATCGCCCAGAAAACTGCGGCTGGTGTTGGACGCCGTGCGGAACAAAAGTGTTCAGCAGGCGTTCGGGATTCTTCAAACCCTCAAGAAAAAGGGTTCAAAAATGGTGCTCAAAACCCTCAAAAGCGCGGAAGCCGCGGCGAAACAGAAAAAGATGGATGAAAACCGTCTTTATGTGCGGGAAATATTTGCCAACGGCGGCCCGACGATGAAAAGGTTCATGTCGAGGTCTATGGGGCGGGCGGACGTCATTTTAAAGAGGATGTCGCATTTAACGGTTGTGGTCGGCGAGAGAGCCGCCAAACAAGTGAAAGAGACGCCGGCCGAAGAGAAATCTGATAGCAAGAAAAAGTTTTGGAATATGGACAGATTGGGAAAAGGGAAAAAAGCCGTCGGCGCCGGCAAATAAACAGGAGCAGGCAGTGGGACAAAAATCACATCCATACGGATTGAGGCTCGGATATATACGCGATTGGAAGTCGAAGTGGTTTGGTCAAAAAGAATACCGGACCCTGTTTCATGAGGATTTGAAGATTCGAAAGTTTTTGCGCGGCCGTTTGAAGACCGCGGGTGTGGCGGACATTGTGATCGAGCGTTCTTCCGGAAAGGTGAGATTGGTAATTTTTACCGCACGCCCGGGCGTCATTATCGGGCGGGGCGGCCAGGAAATTAACCGGCTCCGTGATGATGTGGCGGATTTGACTTCGGCCCAGGTTGCTCTTGATATTAAAGAAGTGGATAATCCTCAGTGTAACGCGCAGTTGATCGCCGAAAACATTGCCATGCAGCTTGAAAAACGCGTGGCGTTCCGCCGCGCGATGAAGAAAGCGATATCAAGTGCGGTCTCCAAAGGAGTGGGCGGAATTAAAATTCAGTGTAAAGGCAGGCTGGGCGGGTCGGAAATTGCCCGTGCCGAGGGATATAAGGAAGGGAAAGTTCCGCTGGGAACGTTCCGGGCGGATGTCCAATACGGGTTTACAGAAGCGTTTACGACTTACGGGACGATCGGAATCAAGGTGTGGACGTATCACGGGGATGTGCTGGTGAAAAAAGAAAAAGCGGAACGGGAACGCCAGAAAATCCTCTCAGAGGTCGCGGAAGAAAATCAGGATGAGAGACAAAAAAATGAGGAATCGAAACCGCAGCCGGAATCAAAAGAAGCCAAAACAGAGCCGGCCGCTACCGTGGAACCGGAAAAGCCGGAAAGCCAGGCGGGGGAATAAGACATGCCGTTGATGCCGAGCAGAGTTAAATTCAGAAAACAACAGCGTGGGCGCATGAAGGGGATGGCCAATCGCGGAAGCAGGGTGTCTTTTGGGGAGTTTGGCCTCAAGTCGCTCGGGCGCGGTTATTTAACCGCGATTCAGATTGAAGCGGCGCGTGTCGCGATCAACCGGAATGTCAAACGCGGCGGCAAGGTCTGGATACGGGTTTTCCCTGATAAGCCCTATACCAAGAAGCCGGCTGAGACCCGAATGGGCAAGGGAAAAGGATCGCCAGAGTATTATGTGGCGGTGATTAAACCGGGCAGGGTGCTTTTCGAGATGGGCGGAGTGCCGGAAACGCTCGCGAGAGATTCGTTCAGGTTGTGCGCATACAAACTTCCGTTTGCCACAAGATTCGTCAAACGCGAAGGTTAGAGCCAAAGGAGTGACAGATGCCGACAATCAAAGCAAAAGAATTCAGATCGTTATCGGTTGATGAATTGAGCGATAGAGCACAAGCGTTAAAAAAAGAGATCTTTCAGTTGAGATTTGACGCGAAACTGGCGAAGCTTGAAAATCTGCGGAAAATACGCAATACGCGAAAGGTACTGGCCAAGGTGTTAACGGTCAAAAAAGAATTGGAGCGAAAAGAGCATGGCGCATCAGCATAAAAAAGAATTGGTGGGAACGGTTCTCAGCAACAAGATGAAAAAGGCCATCGTCGTCGAAGTGATGCGGCTGGTTCAGCATCCGCAATACAAGAAGACCATCAGACAGCGGAACAAGTTTGTTGCGCACGATGAAAAAGGAGTCGCCAAAGTTGGTGACAAGGTGCGAATACGGGAAATACGTCCGATGTCACGGACAAAACGCTGGGCGCTCAGTGAAGTGCTGACCGCGGCGGGTTAATCGGGGAATTCAGTTATGATTCAGATGCGGGCAATATTGGAAGTGGCGGATAATTCGGGAGCGAAAAGAGTCGCGATGATCGGAGTGCTTCATCGGCGGTCGAAACGGACGGCCGAAGTCGGCGATATTATCACGGCTTCTATTAAAGAGGC
Organism: uncultured bacterium; assembly: GCA_964522565.1. Lineage (GTDB taxonomy): Bacteria > Omnitrophota > Omnitrophia > Omnitrophales > Danuiimicrobiaceae > CAZFUU01. The sequence goes on from CAZFUU010000004.1 coordinate 14,203, forward strand.
GATCCCCGACGGGATCGTCAAAGAGGGTGAAGTGGTAAAAGCGGTGGTTGTTCGCACC
>CAZFUU010000004.1:14270-21613 GCA_964522565.1 uncultured bacterium
AATCTCAGAATAGGCTTCCAGCATACCACACGTTTCAATGATCTGGTTCGAGGTACGGTCAAGTTCAATACCAACGCGATTGTGATTATTGATAATCAGCAAAATCCTCGAGGGACAAGAATTTTCGGTCCGGTCGCGCGGGAGTTGCGGGACCTGAATTTTACCAAAATTATTTCGCTCGCTCCGGAGGTGGTTTAAATGGGATTTAAAAAAGGCGATATTGTGACGGTTCTGGCGGGGCGCGACCGCGGGAAAAAGGGGAAAGTCCTGAAGGTTTTTCCGGTGTTGAACCGTGTTATTGTGGAAGGCGTTAATTTCTTGACGGTGTATTCCCGCCCGAATCAAAAAAACCCGAAAGGGGGAGTGGCGAAAGTGGAAGGGAAAATTCATCGTTCGAACTTGAAATTGATTTGCCCGAAATGCTCAAAAGCCACCCGGATGGGGTATCAATATTTGGCCGACAAGACAAAACAGAGAATTTGCAAGAAGTGCAACGAAATCATATAACGGAAAGCTCGAAGTTGAAATATGGCAAAAGATAAAAACGTAAAAGAAAAAAAGCAGGTGATCGAGGGCAAGGGGCATGTCAAAGGCCGGACGCCACGGCTGCTGGAGGTATACCGTGATAAAGTGGTGCCGTCGTTGATGAGTGAATTCGGAATCAAGAACGCGCTGGCAGCGCCGCGCATTGAAAAAATCGTCTTAAATATGGGCGTTAAAGAGGGAATGACCGATATCAAGATTCTGGAACAGCTTCAGATTGAGCTTGGCAGAATCACGGGGCAATATGCGGTAATTACCCGCGCCAAAAAAGCCATTTCCGCGTTCAAGGTAAGGGCGGGAAACCCCATCGGTCTGAAGGTGACGCTGAGAAAAAAGCGGATGTATGAATTTATGGACAGGTTGTTTAATATCGCGATGCCCCGGATCCGGGATTTCCGGGGATATTCGCCGGATAGCTTTGACTCGCAAGGAAATTATTCTTTGGGGATTCAGGAGCAAATCATATTTCCCGAAGTGGAATATGATAAAGTAAAAAAGATGCAGGGGATGGATATCACCTTTGTGATTTCAACAAATGATAAAGCGCAGAACAAACGATTATTTGAACTCCTTGGATTTCCATTCCGCAAGTAGAGGATGATGATATGGCAAAAAAGTGTTTGGTGGTGAAACAACAGCGTCAAGCGAAATACAAGGTGCGTGCGTACAATCGATGCCGCGTGTGCGGCCGCTCCGGCGGATACATTCGAAAGTTCCAGCTTTGCCGTATTTGTTTTCGTGAATTGGCCAATCAGGGAATGGTTCCGGGCGTATTTAAATCAAGCTGGTGAGTCCTGTTAGAGATGAAATGATGGTTGAACTTGTAATTAGCAAAAAAACGGTTATGGTAAAGTTATTGGGTGAAACTCCAATTTTCTCTTGGGGCTTTACTCTAAGGGGATGAGGTTATTCATGTCGGTGCCAACAGATACAATAGGTGACTTTTTAACGCGTATTCGCAACGCCTCCCGCGCGCGGAAAGAAAAAATGACCGCGCCGGCCTCGAAAATGACCGTTCGGATCGCGGAAATTTTAAAGCAGGAAGGGTATATTGATAATTTTAAGTGTATTCAGGATGAGTCCAAGAAATTTGTCCGTATTCATCTGAAATATGTCAACAAAAAACCGGCGATTCAGCAAATCCAGCGGATTTCCAAACCGGGAATTCGCTACTATGTGGACCGTGGCAGCATTCCCCGTGTATTGGGCGGATTGGGAATCGCGCTGCTTTCCACCTCGAAAGGCGTCATGACGGACAGACAGGCGCGCACGCAGGGAATCGGCGGTGAAATCGTGTGTAAGGTTTGGTGATTCATTATGTCTCGTATCGGAAAAAGACCCATACAAATTCCTGGCGGCGTCAAGGTTGAAATCAAGGGGCAGAAAGTCCATGTGGAGGGGCCCAAGGGGAAATTGGATTTTGAAGCGCATCACCGGGTCAAGCTGTCGATGGCGGAAGGCCTTGTCAAAGTGGAACGGGTGTCCGATTCGCGGATGGACAGGTCTCTGCACGGTTTGACGCGTACGTTAATCAATAACATGATTGTCGGGGTGAGGGACGAGTTTTCAAAAACACTCGAGATCGAAGGGTTAGGATTTCGTGCGGACTTGAAAGGTAAAAATCTGGAGTTGGCGCTCGGGTTTTCGCACAAAATTATCTTCCCGATTCCCGAGGGAATCAAAATTGAAACGCCCAAGCCGACGATTGTAGTCGTGAAGGGAATCGACAAGCATTTGGTGGGGCAGGTCGCCGCGAATATTCGGGCGTACTATAAGCCGGAACCGTATAAGGGGAAAGGAATCCGGTACGCGGGCGAACAAATTAAGCGAAAGGCCGGAAAAACAGCGGGTAAATAATCATGATTGCGTTAAAAAAACAAAAACAATTATTGAATCGAAAACGGCGTATCAGGAAGAAGGTCTCGGGCACGGCTGAGCGGCCCCGGCTGTCGCTTTGCCGGACGCACCTGCATTTGCACGCCCAGTTGATTGACGATGTGGACGGAAAAACCCTGTTTGCCCTGTCAACCGGGACCGCCAGGTTCAAGTCGGAACAGAAGAATTGGGGCAATGTTCAGGCGGCAAAAAAATTCGGCGAGGTTGTAGGCGAAGAATTGGCGGCGAAACAAATCAAACAGATTGTTTTTGATCGCAGCGGGCGGCCATATCACGGGCGCATCAAAGTATTTGCCGATGCCCTGCGCGAAAAAGGCATCCGCTATTAGTTTAAGCGTTTACTCAAAAGGAGCGCAAACTTGGCTCAGTTAAAAGACAGCGCAAAACCGGAAGAAGTCAGGAAAACAAAAGAAGCGGGTAAGTTCGGTAACGTGAACGCGGGTCCGCAGATGATGCGCCAAACCGAAAATACAGGCCTCGAAAAAGTAATTCAGATCAACCGTGTCGCCAAGGTGGTCAAAGGAGGCCGGCGGTTTAACTTTACGGCTCTGGTGGTGGTCGGAGACGGCCAGGGCCAGTTTGGGTACGCGCTGGAAAAGGCCGGTGAGGTTGCGGACGCAATCCGGAAATCGCTGAAAGTGGCCAGAAAAAAATATTATCGGGTCCCTGTTTTGAAAGGAACGATTCCGCATGAGGTGATCGGCAAATACGGCGCGGCGCGGGTCTTGCTGAAACCGGCATCGGAAGGAACCGGCGTCATTGCGGGCGGCTCTGTCCGCGCGCTTTGTGAATGCGTTGGCATCAAAAATATTCTGACGAAGAGTTTGGGAAGCGATAATTCCATTAACGTGCTGAAAGCCACGATAAACGCTTTCGATAATTTAAAAACCGGCGCGCTGGAAATGCCGGCGGAAAATTCAGCGACAAGTGAAGGAGTCAAGGCCAGTGAGAAGTAAAAAGCCGTATCAAAAAAAGCCCAAACGGATTGGACGCGGCCACGGTTCAGGGCACGGAAAGACCTCGACAAAGGGCCATAAAGGCCAGCGGTCCCGTGCCGGGTTCAGCATGCGGCCTAATTTCGAAGGGGGACAGACACCACTTTACCGCAGAATTCCCAAGAGGGGTTTTAATTATGCCGACCATAAAATCTATGCGATTTTGAATGTCGACAAGATTTCGGAACTGGATCAGGCGGTCATTTCTCCGGAATGGCTGATTGAAAATGAAATCATCAAAGACGTGAAAAGCGGATTGAAAATTCTCGGGCGCGGGAAAATGACCCGGAGCGTCACGGTTCACGCGCATAAAATCAGCCAGTCGGCAAAGCATGCGATTGAAAAAGCCGGCGGCCGCGTCGTCATCATAGGACAATCGTGAGAATGAATTTATGCTGAGCGCACTCGGCAATATTTTTAAGATTCGGGAATTACGCAAAAAAGTTCTTTATACGCTGTTTATTATTGTGATTTATCGGGTCGGCGCGCACTTGCCGACGCCGGGTGTCGATGGAGTCGCGCTGGGTCAGTTCTTTCAAAAAATGGCAGGGACCGCGGGCGGAACGCTTTTCGGGATGATGTCGCTTTTTTCAGGCGGCGCACTGCAGCGGGCAACCGTTTTTGCGCTGGGGATTATGCCGTACATATCCTCATCAATTATCTTGCAGCTTTTGACGGTGGTCATTCCTCATTTTGAGAAGCTTGCCAAAGAGGGTGGAGAGGAAGGCCGGAGAACGCTGGTGCAATACACGCGTTACGGGACGTTGATTTTAGCATTGATTCAGACGTTTTTTATTTCCTTGTGGCTTGAAAATCCGAACGCGTTTCAGGGAACGGTGATTGTGCCGAATCCCGGATGGGCATTCCGGCTGATGACGGTGTTGACGCTGACTTCAGGGACGGTTTTCATCATGTGGCTCGGCGAACAAATCGACGAGCGGGGAATCGGAAACGGGATGTCGATTCTCATCACGGCGGGCATTATCGAATCAGTGCCGACGGCGGTTTTGCAGGTGGCGCAGCTGGTTCAATTCGGCCAGCTCGAAATATGGAAAATATTTTTGATGGTCGTTTTGTTCGCTTTTACGGTTTGCGGCGTTATTTTGATCATTCAGGGGCAGAGGAAAATTCCCGTGCAATACGCCAAGCAGATTCGCGGGCACCGGGTATACGGCGGGCAAAGCACTTATTTGCCTCTGCGGGTCAACCAGGCGGGCGTGATACCGATCATTTTTGCCCAGTCGATTATTCTTTTTCCCGCGACGATTGCGGGATTTTTCCCGGGGCAGGGAGCGATTCGCTGGATCGCATCGGCTTTGTCGCCCGGCTCGGGGTTGTATCTGGCTATTCAGGCATTTTTAATTATATTTTTTACGTTCTTTTATACGGCGATTACGTTTAACCCGATTGACGTCGCGAATAACTTGCAGAAATACGGCGGGTTTATCCCGGGCATCCGGCCGGGGAAAAACACCGCGGAATATCTCGATTATTTGATGACGCGCGTGGCATTCAGCGGCGCGCTTTTCTTGGCGGTGATCGCGGTTTTCCCGAGCATTATCAATTCGCCGAAGGTGCTCAACATTCCGTTTTTGGTCGCCAGCTTTTTCGGCGGCACGGGGCTTTTGATTATTGTCGGCGTGGTGCTGGATACGATGAAGCAAATCGAGTCGCAGCTGCTCATGCATCATTACGAAGGATTTATTAAAAAAGGGAAGTTGAAAGCGCGAATTCGATAAGAATGGGACGTTGAGATGGCGATTCGAATGATACTTTTGGGGCCACCGGGAGCGGGCAAAGGCACGCACGCAAAATTTTTGAGCGGCCGCTACGGCGTTCCGCATATTTCGACGGGAGACATCTTGCGGGCGAAAATCAAGGACGGTTCGCCCTTGGGGGAAAAGGCCAAATCCTATATGGAAAGCGGCAAGCTCGTCCCCGATGAGCTGGTGATTGAAATGGTGGTTGAACGACTGAAGAATCCCGATGTCAGAAACGGATTTATTTTGGATGGATTTCCGCGAACGGTCGACCAGGCGGTTGCGCTGGACAGCCGGCTTGAGGCGGAAAACCAAAAGATCGAAATTGTTCTGGATTTTGATACCGATGAAGCGACGGTGATTGACCGGCTTGCCGGTCGCAGGGCGTGCGCAAACTGCAATGCGAATTATCATGTTCGCAATGTTCCGCCTAAACGGGAAGGAATTTGTGACGTTTGCGGCAGCGCCCTTGTCCAGAGAAAAGACGACAATGAAGAGACGGTTCGCAGGCGGCTTCAGGTGTACCGGGATCAGACGGAGCCCCTGATTGATTTTTACAGGACGAGAGGGATTTTAAACAGGATTAACGGAAATTTGAAAATCGAGAAGCTTCAAGCGGAACTGTTCGAGCTCATTGATCCGTTAAAATGATTGCCCTTAAATCCAGGAGAGAAATCGAAGCCATGCGGGAGTCGGGACGCAGGCTAAAGATTGTCTTTGACAAATTGGCGCCTCATGTCGCGGCGGGCGTATCGACAGGAGAACTGGATGAACTGGCGGATAAACTGATTTGCGGCCAGGGTTCGGTTTCGGCATTTAAGGGATACCGGGGTTATCCGGCTTCAATATGCACGTCCCTCAATGAGGGTGTGGTGCACGGAATTCCGTCAAAAAAGAGAGTTCTGAAGTCGGGAGATGTTTTAAGCATTGATATCGGTCTTTTATATGAAGGATTTTTCAGTGATGCCGCGCGGACAATTCCGATCGGAAAAGTTTCGCGCGATGCGCAGGAATTGATTGCCGTAGCGAAACAGTCATTTTTCGCGGGAATGAAAGAGATGCGATCCGGCAAACGGGTTGGAGATGTGAGCGCGGCAATCCAGAATTGCGTGGAAGCAAGCGGGTTTTCAGTCATTCGTGATTTTGTCGGGCATGGGATCGGGCGCGGGTTGCATGAGGACCCTCAAGTGCCGAACTTCGGTAAAACCGGGACGGGACGAACGCTCGAAAATGGAATGGTGATTGCGCTTGAACCGATGGTCGCGGCGGGCGGCTGGGAAGTTGAGATTTTGGAAGATTCGTGGACGGTCGTGACAAAGGATCGTCAATGCGCCGCACATTATGAAGATACGGTGGCAATTACCGAAAAAGGGCCTCTCAATTTAACAGGGCCGCAAGATTTAACGAGTTAAGCGTAGAAACGGAAAGCGAATATGCCGAAAGATGATGCGATTGAAGTGGAAGGGATAGTCGTCGAGCCGCTTCCGAACGCGATGTTTCGGGTGGAATTGCCGACGGGGCACCGGGTGCTGGCGCATCTGTCCGGAAAAATGAGAATGAATTATATCAGGATTTTGGCCGGCGACCGGGTGAAATTGGAACTTTCGCCTTACGATTTAAATCGTGGGCGGATTACATTCAGATTGGAGTAAGGTTGATTATGAAAGTGCGCGGATCGGTTAAAAAAATTTGTGAGCATTGCCAGGTGGTCAAACGCAAACGGAGAATTTATATCATCTGTAAAAACAAAAAACACAAGCAGAGGCAGGGTTAACTTATGCCGCGAATATTTGGTGTCGATATCCCGAGAGAAAAAAGAATGGAAGTGGCTCTGACGTATTTGCAGGGCATCGGAAAAACGCTGTCAAGTCAGGTGCTCAAAATCGCCAATGTGGACGTAAACAAGCGCGCCAAGGACTTGACCGAGAAGGAAGTGGCGGAGATCACGTCCACGATTCAGAAGCTGAATATTAAAGTGGAAGGAGATCTAAGGCGAGAGGTCCAGCAGAATATCAAGCGTTTGATCGATATCCGTTGCTACCGCGGGACCAGGCATGTGAAGGGCCTGCCGGTTCGGGGGCAAAGGTGTCATACCAATGCCCGGACGAGAAAAGGCCCGAGAAAAACAATTGGCGGGTTAAGCCGCAAA
>CAZFUU010000005.1:0-8348 GCA_964522565.1 uncultured bacterium
GCGGCTTTCGCAACTGGCCTGCGAACAGCCGGACATTCTTGAAATCGACATCAACCCTTTGATGGTGTATGAAGAAGGCCAGGGAGCGTGCGTCGTTGACGCCAGGATTATTTTGGACATATAACAATCATTTGTTTTTAGATTAAATTGAAACAGCAAGCGCCCGGATGCGCGTCAGGCAATGAAGCCGCGGCGTTTTCATCTATTCGCATCACAGCGCCAGAAAGGATTTAAAATGTCGACAGAGAAATTCAGCACAATGGACGGCAATGAAGCCGTCGCACGCGTAGCATATCAATTCAGCGAAGTCGTCGCGATTTATCCGATTACGCCTTCATCGCCGATGGGCGAATGGGCGGATGAATGGGCTTCGCAGGGCCGTCCAAATCTGTGGGGAACGGTTCCGTCCGTGATGGAAATGCAAAGTGAAGGCGGCGCCGCCGGCGCGGTTCACGGCGCGCTTCAGACGGGTTCTCTGGCGACGACTTTTACCGCCTCTCAGGGGCTGTTGCTGATGATTCCGAACATGTACAAGATTGCGGGAGAATTGACGCCGACGGTATTTCACGTGACCGCGCGCACGCTGGCGACGCACGCGCTTTCTATTTTTGGCGATCACAGCGATGTGATGGCGACCCGCGGGGCCGGCTTCGCCATGTTGTGCTCATCTTCCGTTCAGGAAGCGATGGATTTCGCGGCGATTGCCCAGGCCGCCACGCTCGAATCGCGCATTCCGTTCCTTCATTTTTTTGACGGATTTCGCACGTCTCACGAAGTCGCGAAAGTGGAAGTTCTGCCCCAGGAATCGTTGCGCGCCATGATAGACGATCGTTTTATTTTTGAACACCGCAAGCGCGCATTGTCTCCCGACCACCCTGTTTTGCGCGGAACGGCTCAGAATCCGGACGTGTTTTTTCAAGCCCGTGAAACCTGCAATCCGTTTTACGACCGGTGCGCGGCGACGACTCAAAAGGCCATGGATCTTTTCGCGAAATTGACGGGCCGGCGTTACCGCTTGTTCGAGTATTATGGCGCCCCTGACGCTGATCGCATCATCGTTCTCATGGGTTCCGGCTGTGAAACCGCCCGGGATACGGTTGAATATATGAACGGGAAGGGTGAGAAAGTCGGCGTGGTTTGCGTGAAATTATACCGGCCGTTTGACATGCGCGCGTTGGCGGAATCCATCCCTGTAACCGTTCATTCGATTGCCGTCCTTGACCGGACGAAAGAACCGGGCGCGGGCGGGGAACCGCTTTATTTGGACTGCATCCAGGCGTTTCATGAAGGAATTCAGAACGGATGGGGGAAACTGAAATCAATGCCGAAAATCATCGGCGGCCGCTATGGGCTTTCGTCCAAGGAGTTTACGCCGGCGATGGTGAAGGGGATTTATGACAACCTGGCGTCCTCATCTCCCAAAAATCATTTTACGGTCGGGATCAATGACGACGTGACAAAAACAAGCATTGCTTACGACCCGTCGTTTTCAATCGAGCCCGATAATGTATTCCGGGGGATTTTCTACGGCCTCGGATCGGACGGGACGGTCGGGGCGAACAAAAATTCGATTAAAATTATCGGCGAGAACACGGATAACTATGCCCAGGGTTATTTCGTGTATGATTCGAAAAAAGCGGGCGCCGTGACCATTTCTCATCTTCGGTTCGGCCCCAAGCTTCTCCGCTCTCCGTATCTGATATCGGAGGCGCATTTTGTCGCGTGCCACCAAACCGTTTTTCTGGAACGCTACGATATGCTTAAGTATTTGCTTCCCGGCGGGACGTTTTTGCTGAATTCCTATTACGGCGCGGACGAGGTTTGGGCTCATCTGCCGCGTATTTTCCAGGAACAAATCATCCGCAAAAAGGTGAAATTCTATGTGATTGACGCTTTCAAAGTCGCCGCCGAGTCCGGCATGAAAGGCAGAATCAATACCGTGATGCAGGTTTGTTTCTTCGCCATTTCCGGCGTTTTGCCGAAGGACCGCGCGATCGAGGAAATCAAAAAATCGATTAAAAAAACATACGGCAGGAAAGGCGAAGAAGTTGTCCGGATGAACCTGTTGGCGGTCGACCATACGCTTGAACATTTGCACGAAGTGAAAGTGCCCGGAGAGGCGACGAGCCGTATCGAGATGCCGCCTGCGCTTCGCAACGAATCGGATCCGTTCATTTCCGGCGTTTTGGGGCGGATGACCGCGGGGCTGGGTGATGAACTTCCGGTCAGCGCGCTTCCGGCGGATGGAACGTTTCCGACCGCGACGTCTCAATTTGAGAAACGAAATATCGCCCAGGAAATACCGGTGTGGGATCCGGCGGTTTGTATTCAGTGCGCCAAATGCGCGTTTGTATGCCCGCACGGGGTTATCCGCGCCAAAATTTACGAACCCAATGCTCTGGAAGGATCGCCCGAGGGCTTTAAAAGCATGGATTACCGCGACCCTCAGTTGAAAGGGCATAAATTTACGATTCAGGTCGCGCCCGAAGATTGCACGGGATGCGGCGTCTGCGTCAATATTTGCCCGGCAAAAAACAAAACCGAACCGAAGCTGAAGGCAATCAACATGCATCCCCAGCCACCGCTTCGCGAATCGGAAAAGAAAAATTGGGAGTTTTTCCTGGATATTCCCGAATTTGACAGGAGAAAACTGAAAATCAACACGATTCGCCAGCAGCAGATTCAAACGCCGCTTTTTGAATTCTCAAGCGCGTGCGGCGGCTGCGGGGAAACCCCCTATTTGAAATTGGCGTCCCAGCTTTTCGGAGACCGGATGGTCGTCTCAAACGCGACGGGGTGTTCTTCCATTTACGGCGGAAACCTGCCGACAACGCCCTGGGCGAAAAACGCGGAAGGCCGCGGCCCGGCATGGAGTAATTCGCTGTTTGAAGACAACGCCGAATTCGGGCTCGGATACCGGCTGTCGATCGACAAGCAAACCGAATTCGCGCGCGAGCTTGTCAAAAAAATGGCGGGCGTTATCGGCGCGGATTTGGCGGAAGCCATTCTTTCGGCAGATCAGAAAACGGAGGCGGGTATTTATGAGCAGCGGGAGCGTGTCGCGGAGTTGAAGAAAAAAATCGCCGCGCTTGACCGGCCGGAAGCGAAGCAGCTTCTTGAGCTTGCCGACATGCTTGTGAAAAAAAGCGTCTGGATTATCGGCGGGGACGGCTGGGCGTATGACATCGGATTCGGCGGCCTTGACCACGTGCTGGCCAGCGGACGTGATGTGAATATTCTGGTGCTCGACACGGAAGTTTATTCCAATACGGGCGGCCAGATGTCGAAGTCAACGCCTCGCGGCGCGGTGGCGAAATTCGCCTCAGGCGGAAAACCCGCGCCCAAAAAGGATTTGGGGCTGATCGCGATGAGTTACGGCAACGTGTATGTCGCGCGTGTCGCGATGGGCGCCAAGGACGAGCATACCTTGAAGGCGTTTCTGGAGGCGGAGGCCTATGACGGGCCGTCGCTGATTATTGCCTATTCGCATTGCGTCGCGCACGGGATCAATATGACGACGGCCATGCAAAATCAAAAGGCCGCCGTGGAATCCGGCCAGTGGATTTTATACCGGTATGATCCCCGGAGAACCCATCAGGGAGAAAATCCGTTTGTCATCGATTCCGCCGCGCCGAAAATTCCGGTGGAAAATTACATGATGATGGAAAACCGGTTCAAGATGCTGTCAAAAACGAATCCTGAAGCCGCTTCGGAGTTTTTGGTCAAGGCACAGCATGACGCCGAAGCGCGTTGGGCGTTTTATCAATATAAGGCGGCCCGGAAATTTGATTCAAAATCCGCCGGTCAGCCGGAGCAGGCGGAAGCAAAGGTTTAAAGCCGCGCTCAGTGAATTTCGGGTGCGCGTCGCCAGGCCGCCGGTGACGTGTACAAGCGCGATTGGAAGGAGCTTTTATGGATTTGACCACAACTTACCTGGGGTTGAAATTAACCTCCCCGATCATTCCGTCTTCTTCTCCTCTCTGGAAAGATACGGATGCCGTTAAAAAAGCGGAGGACGCAGGCGCGGGCGCCGTGGTCCTGTATTCGATTTTTGAAGAGCAGATTATTCAGGAAAAACTGGAATTTCATCATCATTTGACCGCCCATACGGACAGCTTTTCGGAAGCGGGTTCTTTTTTTCCGGAGCCCGCGATGTATTGGACGGGCGCCGAAGAATATCTGAGGCACATTGAAAAAGTGAAGAAAGCCGTCGGAATTCCCGTAATCGCCAGCATTAACGGCTTCACACTCGGCGGCTGGACGGAATACGCGAAAAAAATGGAGCAGGCCGGCGCGGATGCCGTCGAGCTTAACATTTATCAGGTCCCGACCGATTCCGGCATACCCGGATCGGAAATCGAGGAAACGTATCTCCGGATCGTCAAGTCGGTCAAAACCGCGGTCCGGGTACCCGTGGCCGTCAAGCTGAGCCCGTATTTCAGCAACACGGCCAACATGGCTTTCCGGCTTCAACAAATGGGCGTGGACGGCTTGGTGTTGTTCAACAGGTTTTATCAGCCGGATCTGGATATTGAAAATCTTGAAGTCGTTCCGAAGCTGAATTTGAGCCCGTCGGACGCTCTTTGCCTCCGGATCCGCTGGCTCGCGATTTTATACGGCCATGTTCCCGTTTCCCTCGCCGCGACGGGCGGAATTTACGAAGGCAAGGATGCCGTGAAAGTGATTCTCGCGGGAGCGCGCGCGGCCATGGTATGCTCGGCTATTTTCAGGCACGGAATCGGACAGATCAGGAAAATCCGGCAGGAGCTCAGTGACTGGATGAAAGCAAACGAGTATGAATCCGTTTCTCAGATGCTGGGAACCATGAGCCAGGCCAAATGCGAAAACCCGTCCGAGTATGAGCGCGCCCAGTACATCCGGACGCTTCAAAGTTACAAACCTTGAAAATTTGACGGTGCCGCAACCGGGTATGTGTGCGAATGGCTTCTGAAACGTCCGTTTCTTCAAAATTGACGCCGATGATGGAGCAGTACCGCTCCGTCAAAAAAACGCTTTCCGAAGATACCGTCCTTTTTTTCCGCCTGGGTGATTTTTATGAAATGTTTTTCGAAGACGCCGTGCGCGCCTCTGAAATCCTGGATATCACCCTGACGGGGCGTGAAGCGGGCGAGGCCGGCCGCGTTCCGATGTGCGGAATTCCTTACCACGCGTTTCAGGGGTATGTCCGGGTATTGCTCGACCATAATTTAAAGGTCGCGGTTTGCGAACAAATCGGGGACCCGAAACTCGCCAAGGGGCTTGTCGAACGGAAAATCACGCGGATTATTACGCCGGCGACATATTTGGACGACGAAACCAAAAGCAGGAGCTTTGAATATTTAATTTCTCTTGCGGCTGACGGAAAGCAATTTGCCGTCTCATGCCTCGAGCTCAGTACGGGCGAGTTTTTTGTCCGGGAAATTCCCGCCGATCGTTTTCAAAGTGAACTGACCCTTCTTGCGCCGCGCGAAGTCGTGATTTCAAAAACGCTTGCGGAGAAACCGGAGCTTGTTTCATTTGTCAAAGACGGGCTTCAGGCGGCGGTGACGGTTTATGATGATTGGGTATTTGAGCTGGATGAAGGATTCCGGTTTTTACAGGAGGGATTCGGATTTGTTTCGCGCCAGAGCATTTCGTTTCACGACCATCCGCTTGCGGTCCGCGCGGCAGGCGTGATTTTATATTATTTGAAGGATCATTTTCACCCCGTTACGCGTCCGTCGATAATTTCAAAGTTGGGGACAAATGCCCCGACAACGGGCGAAAAACTTGAAAGCCAGGGTTCAGAAGCGGCAACGGGTTACGGGGATCACTCCGCGCTCGGCCATATTCACCCGCCGGTTCTCCATGAAGGAACAGAATTTATGGTGCTCGACCGGCAGGCGCAAAGGAGTCTGGAGCTTGTCGCGAGCTTGAACGGCGGGAAAGCCGGGCCGACGCTTCTTTCAACGATTGATCAGACCTTGACGGCAATGGGTGAGCGGACGCTTTATCAGTGGGTGACGCATCCGCTGCTGGGCGCCGGTGAAATTGAAAACCGCCTTGAGGCCGTCAATGAGCTTTTCAATGAAACAGTCCTGATTCAGAACCTCCGGGGGCTTTTCAAAGGCGTCAAGGACATGGAGCGGACCTTGAGCCGTTTGAGTTACGGTGTCGCGAACGCGCGTGACCTGATCAATCTGAAAATTTTCCTCGCCCGCGTCCCTGAAATTTTAAATGTTTTGTCAAAAGTTGAAAGCGCGCTGCTTATTCAGACGCGAAAGGCCATTCAGCCGTTTCCGGATGTAAGAAGTTTAATCGATCGGGCGATCGTCGAAGAGCCGCCGGTTTCAGTCAAAGACGGCGGAATGATTCACGACGGTTTTTCGGCTGAACTGGAAGAATTGCGCGAAATTTCCAGGAAAGGAAAGTCATGGCTGCTTGAGTTTGAAAAACGTGAAATCGAGCGGACGGGAATCCGGTCGCTTAAAATCAAATATTCGCAGGTGTTTGGTTATACGATTGAAGTCAGCAAGTCAAATCTGGGCGCTGTTCCGCCGGATTACATCCGCCGGCAGACGCTCGCCAACGGCGAACGGTTTGTCGTGCCTGAACTGCTGGAATGGGATGAAAAAATTTCCGGCGCGCAGGACAAAATCAAGGCGCTTGAGTTTGCCCTGTTCAATCAGGTCCGCGAAAAAATCCTCGAAACGCTCGCTCCGCTTCAGGCGATGGCGAAAGCCGTTGGCGTTCTGGATTGCCTTGCCTCGCTCGCGCTGATCGCGGTCCAAAAGGACTGGACGCGGCCCGCGATAGTCGATTCCGGAGAAATTTTGATTGAGGGAGGGCGCCATCCGGTGGTGGAGGCGGTGTTGCCGGCGGGCCAGTTTGTTGAAAATGACGTTTTTCTCGATACGGCGGAAAACCAGTTGATTGTTCTGACCGGGCCGAACATGGCGGGGAAATCGACGTATATCCGCCAGGTCGCGCATATTGTTCTTCTGGCGCAGATGGGGTCGTTTGTACCGGCGAAGCTCGCCAGAATCGGGCTTGTTGACCGGATTTTTACGCGAATCGGCGCTTCTGATGACCTGGCGCGCGGCGAAAGCACATTTATGGTGGAAATGATCGAGACGGCGAACATTTTACAGCGGGCGACGAGACGAAGTTTGCTGATTTTGGATGAAGTCGGGCGCGGAACGTCAACTTTTGACGGCGTCAGTATCGCGTGGGCCATTTGCGAATATCTGGCGCGCGGTTCCGTCCGGCCGAGGACGCTGTTCGCGACGCATTATCATGAATTGATTCAGCTCGAGGATAATTTTCCCGGCATCAAGAATTACACAATTCGCGTGAAAGAGAGCAAAGACGGAATTATTTTCCTTCGCAAAGTGGTCCGCGGCGGAACAGACCGCAGTTACGGGATTCATGTCGCGCGGCTCGCCGGAATCCCTAAATCGGTCACCGATCGCGCCGACCGGATTCTCAAAATCCTGGAAAGCGAGAACACCGAGGCGACCCGGATTATCGAAGGCAAGACAGCCGGAAAAAATACCCCAAAAACCCAGCCGCAGCCGGATCTTTTTGAGATCCGGGAAGCGAATCACCCCATGATTGACGAGCTCAGGAATTTATGCCTCGACGGCATGACACCAATCGAAGCGCTCAATAAACTGGCGGAACTCAAAGAAAAGCTGGAAGGCAGACGGCAGAATGAAGAAGACAGATGACAGAAAGTTGAATACAGAAGGCAAAGAGCAGAAAACAGATGAGTATTAACAAGCCGATTCATAATTTTCGGGATTTGAAAATTTATACCTTGTCTTATGAGTTGGCACTCAAGATTTTTAAATTGAGCCAAAAATTCCCAAAAGAGGAGCTGTATTCGTTAACTTCTCAAATCAGGCGGTCATCTCGATCGGTTCCAGGCAATATTCGAGAAGGGTTTGCGAAGAGAAAATATGAAAATATTTTCATCAGGCATTTAATTGATGCTTTGGGCTCTGCGGAAGAGACAAGAACATGGTTGGAGTTGTCGCGGGATTGTGGTTATATTACCGGAGAGGAATTTGAAAAATTCGATCGGTTTTATGATGAAGTCAGCGCGATGCTTTTTACCTTATTCATAAGTGGCAAAAATTCGAAAGGAAGGAAGATGAGAAGATTGAAGAAGTTTGATTCTGTGCTCTGTGTTTTTATTTCTGCCTTCTGCTTTCTGCCTTCTGTTTTCTGTGCGAGGGGAGGCGTTTGATGTCGAATATCCACATCCTCCCCGAACATGTCGCGAATAAAATCTCTGCCGGCGAGGTGATTGAACGGCCCGCCTCGATCGCAAAAGAGCTGATTGAGAATTCCCTGGACGCGGGCGC
>CAZFUU010000005.1:8358-12273 GCA_964522565.1 uncultured bacterium
AAATCAATCACGGGGGGAAAAGTTTAATCCGGGTCGCCGATAACGGCACGGGCATGTCGCGTGAGGACGTCAAACTCGCGTTTGAGCGGTTCGCGACAAGCAAAATTTCGAGCGCCGACGATCTGAACCATATCAATTCATTCGGGTTTCGGGGAGAAGCGCTTCCGAGTATTGCCGCCGTATCGCGCGTCAAAGTTCAAACGCGGGCGAAAGGCGCGGCGACCGGAACGGAAATGGTCATTGAAGGCGGGGCGCTTGTTTCCGAGACAGAAACCTCCTGCCGCGAAGGGACGATTATCGAAGTCCGCGACCTGTTTTTCAACACGCCCGCCCGGCGGAAATTCATGAAAGGCGAGACGACCGAGCTCGGCCACGTCATCGACATGGTTTCGTTTTTCGCGCTCGCGAATCCGGCTGTCCGGTTTCATCTCAAGGCGGGCGACCGCGTCCTGCTGGATCTGGTGCCCGCGCAAAAACCGGTTGACCGGTCAAGCGCGTATTTCAACGAAGAGGAAACAAAACATCTGATCGAGTTTGACGGGAAAACAAACGGAATCCGGTTTTCGGGATTTGTCGGAAAACCGCGCGCGACTCGCGCCAACCGGACCGGCCTGATCCTTTTCGTGAACGGACGCTGGATTCGATCGATTCAGTTAAGTTACGCCATTCAGGACGCTTTTCACGGCGTGTTGATGCACGGCCAATATCCGATCGGAGCTTTTTTTCTCGATGTCGACCGCGGGCGCGTGGATGTCAATGTCCATCCGACAAAGCAGGAAGTCCGGATCTCGCAGGAAAGCGAGATTAAATCGTTTATCCGGAAAGTTATTATCGAACGTTTTCAGAAAGAATCCGACCTGGCGCCTTTTTTGAAAGTCATCGTGCCGAAACCCGGCGCGCCTGACGCCGCTCATCCGGTCGTTTCCCCCGTTAGACATGACGCTTTGCATGGCAAAATGTCTAACGGGGTGTACCCTGATTTTCTGACAAATGCTCCGGTGGAAAATCAACCGGCCGGCGGGCCAATATCGGAACCGGGGCATGAAACCGTTCTCGCGGTTCATCCCGCTCCGATCGCGATCAAAAATGAACTTCGCGTGACGAAAATTCTCGGCCAGGTTCACCGTGTGTTTATTGTCGCGGAAACGGACGCCGGGCTTGTGATTATTGACCAGCACGCGGCGCACGAACGCGTGATGTTTGAAACGCTGATGAAAAGTTTCAGCGGCGGGAAGCCGGATCAGCAGGGGCTTTTAATGGATGAGATTCTCAATTTGCATCCGCGCCAGAGAGAAATTTTTTCCAAGACGCTTCCGACGCTTCGAAAGATCGGATTTGACATCGACGAGTTTGGTGACAATTCATTTGTTGTCCGGTCCTATCCGGCGGCGCTTGGTGATACGGATGTTCCGGGGGTTTTGAAATCATTTATCGAGGAGCTTGAAGAAGGGAAACTCAAAACCGGCCTTGAAAAACATCAGGAGGAAATCGCGGCACTGATTGCCTGTCAGGAACGTTCCGTCAAGGCGCATGACGCGATGTCACTTGCGGAAGCCGAAAAACTTCTCGAACGCCTCGGCCGCTGTGAAAATCCGTTCAACTGCCCCCACGGCCGCCCGACCTTCATCAAATACTCCATTCTGGATCTGGAGAAACAGTTTAAGAGGAAGTAGAAAGAATTATTTAAGATTGGATGTTGAGGCGTAAACCAAAAGCTGTCTCTTGCCTGTACCGGCAATGCTTGGTATACTTCACACGAGTTTGACAATTCAATTCCCCATCCCTTCTCTCCCGGCAGGGACACATCATTCATTTAAGATGTGGATCTCATCATACAAACAAGGGAGGAATGTTATGCCTAAACAAAGAGGCCTTTCGAACCGGGATGATGTTATTCATAAATTCATTCATGTCATTCGCGGACAACGGGTTATTCTTGACTCGGACTTGGCGATGATTTATGGGGTATCAACCAAAAGATTGAATGAACAGGTTAAAAGAAATTTAAAACGTTTTCCGGCGGATTTCATGTTTCAGTTGACAGCGCGAGAAGCGCGAATGAACCGGTCACAATTTGCGACCGGTTCACAAAAGAGCGGCTTGAGGTCGCAATTTGCGACCTCAAGTTCACATGGCGGGCGCAGGCATTCCCCATATGCATTTACGGAATACGGCGCTGTCATGGCGGCCAATGTGCTAAATTCAGAACGCGCGGTCACGATGAGCATTTTCGTTGTTCGCGCGTTTATTAAGTTGCGGGCGCTTGCGGCAGGCAGTCATGAGTTGGTAAATCAACTGGAAAATTTGGAACGGAAACTCACTGCCCGGCTGAATATTCACGAGGAGGCAATCGTCCGGCTCTTTTCGGAAATCCGGGAACTTTTAAATTCGCCTCCTGAGCCGGAGTTGCCGCCAAAGCCGAAAATAGGATTTCATCCATAAAAGAGTGGTTGTAAGAAACCCCATCCCTTCTCTCCCGACAGGGCGCTGAATCTTATCTGGAGCGCCCATATAAATGTATTTTCATTTGTATATACAATTATCATGTGCTATGATTGGGAGGCAGGAAATGAAGGAGTTTAAGTGGAGTTCTTTAAAAAGCGAGCGGCTGAAAAAGGTTCGCGGGGTTTCGTTTGAAGATGTGCTCAAGGGGGAAATCGTTGATACGATTAATCATCCGGCAAGGCGTGAGCAGAAAATGCTGGTTGTTTGGTTTAGAGATTATATTTGGGTTGCGCCATACGTCGAAAGTCAAAGCGAAGTATTTCTGAAAACATTTTACCCGAGCCGCAAGTACACAAAATTTTTTAAAGAAGGAAAATTGACATGAAAAAAACCAATATTGATCGAATCAGGTTAACGCCGTATGAAAAACGGATTGAAAATGAAATTGAGCAATATGTGCCGACCAGCCGGGAAGAGTTTAACAAAATCAAACAAATGCTGGAGGCGCGTAAAAAAAATGCGGTTCTGAATATCCGGATTAACCAGGGCGACCTTAGTTCAATCAAGCAAAAAGCCGCGAAAATGGGCGTGAAATATCAGACGTTCATTTCCGAAGTGCTTCATCGCGTTGCGATAGGCCAAAAATAATTTTCTATCTCCATCCCTTCTCTCCCGGGGGGAATGCATTTTCATGAAGGATGTGTCCCTCATCTGTAAACAGGGAGGAAGGAAATGGCAGAATTAAATACACAACCAAATTACACCAACGGTATCCGCTCGTGGCCGGTTTCGGAGCGGCCGCGGGAGCGGCTGATTGCGCAAGGCCCGGGCGGGCTCTCGGACTCCGAACTTCTCGCGATTTTGCTGAGAAACGGCACTCGGGACAAGGACGCGATCGCGTTTGCCCGCCAATTGATTTCGGAGTACGGCGGTTTGCGGGGGCTGTTTTCCGCCGGTTATCCGGAATTAAAAAAAATCAAGGGCCTCGGCGCGGCAAAAATAGCGTCGATATTTTCCGCGATGGAGCTGGCAAAACGCGGGCTGCGCGAAGAATTGGCGGGCAAGGACGTGGTGCGCGATCCCCAATCGGTCGTCGATTATTTGTCGGCGGACCTTCGCGACAGGAAAAAGGAGATTTTCAAGGTTCTTTTCCTGGATCGCGGCAACCGGATTGTGGCAGAGCGGGATTTGTTTCAGGGCACGGTGGATCAGGCGATGGTTCATCCCCGCGAAATCGTCAAGGCCGCGCTCGAACTTCACGCTTCCGGAGTCGTGCTGGTTCATAACCATCCGTCGGGGCGGACCGAACCGAGCCGGGAAGACCAGGAAATGACCCGCAAAGTCCAGGCCGCGCTCCAGACCGTATCGATCAGGGTGCTGGATCATATCATTATCGGAGACAACCGGCATTTCAGTTTTCGGGAGCACAACTGGATTCACGAACCGCTCGCGTGACATTGAAAAAACGCT
>CAZFUU010000005.1:12283-20967 GCA_964522565.1 uncultured bacterium
ACCGGACACAGGCGTATAATAAAATCAAATTGAACGCCGAATTTCCCGGACGGGAAAGCGGGGGACCGAAGTTTTTGGGGCTAAATCCGGAGCGATTGCGGTCTTCGGGTGGGTTTCTCTTGATCCAAGCCCGTCAACTAACCTCGCAGGTATGCGCAAAAGGGAACCATCGAACCGAAGGGCGGCCTGTTTCCCTTCGGTTTTTTAGCAGGAGGATCCGCCATGTGGACCAAAAAGGTATTGCAGGAAACGATTCGCACCAAAATGGCCGATTACCGGCTTGTGGTGGTGTCAAACCGCCAGCCCTACAGCCATATGTTTAAAAGCGGAAAAATCGAATGCCACAGGCAGCCGGGCGGCCTTGTGACCGCGCTGGATCCTGTGTTACAGGCCGCCAACGGCACCTGGATTGCGGTCGGAACCAGCCCGCAGGACCGCATGGTCGTGGACCGGAATCACAAAATCAAACTTCCTCCCGAACATCCGTCTTACGATCTTAAGCGGATTTTTTTGACCAAAGAAGAAATGGACCAGTATTACTACGGTTACTGCAACGAGGGCATTTGGCCTCTGTCGCACCTGGCTTACACTCGCCCGATGTTTTTGACTTCCGAATGGGAGTATTACCAGAAGGTGAATGAACATTTCGCGCGCGAAATTTGCGACGAGGTCGGAGACGATCCGGCGTTCGTATGGGTCCAGGATTTTCACCTGGCGCTGGTCGCGAAATACCTCAAGGACATGGGGAAAACCAATATCATCACATCGCTTTTTTGGCATATTCCATGGCCGGGCCCTGAAATTTTCCGCATTTGCCCGCAGAAAAAGGAACTGGTCGAGGGATTACTGGCTTACGATTTGCTGGCATTTCAAATCCGCTACCACGCGGACAATTTTCTCGCGACCGTTGACCGGGAAGTCGAAAGCCGGATTGACCGGGAAAAAAATTCGGTTTTTTTTCAAAACCACGAAACCATGGTCAGGGGGTTTCCCATCTCCGTTGATTTCCAGGCGATTTCGGACGAATCCGAGAAAGACGCGACGCCGGCCAAAATGAAACAACTTCGCGAAAACCTGAACCTCGGAAACAGGAAATTAATCGTCGGGGTTGACCGGATCGATTATACCAAAGGAATTCCGGACCGTTTGCGGGCGATCGACCGGTTTTTGGAAAAATACCCAGATTACAGGGGGAAATTCGTTTTCTTCCAGATCGGGCAGGTCAGCCGGATTCACGTTCAGCGGTATAAACATCTCAACGACGAGCTCAACGCGCTGGTCGAGGAAATCAACTGGAAACATTCACAGGACGAGTGGTCGCCCGTTTTTCTGACCCGCTCATACATGAGCTATGAAGATATTTTGACGCTCTACCGGATGGCGGATCTGTGCATCGTCAGTTCGCTGGACGACGGAATGAATCTGGTCGCCAAGGAATTTGTCGCGGCCCGGCCGGATTTGAGAGGCGTTTTACTGCTGTCGCAATTTACGGGCTCCGCCCGTGAACTCACCGACGCGGTTATCATGAATCCATATGACACCGAATCATTTGCGGATGCGATCGCGTTGGCGATGAATATGCCCGAGGAAGAGCAGGAAAAAAGAATGGCAAAAATGCGCGAGGTCGTCCAGCAGAACAATATTTACCGCTGGGCAGGGAAGGTGTTGTCACAGCTTCTCCAATTCGAATTCCAGGAGGTGTGAGGCGAAGCATCTGTTTGAGTCGTGGGGTGAAATCGAGGGCTTGTTGCGGGAAAGGTATACCGCCCTTTTTCTGGATTATGACGGCACGTTGACGCCGATCGTCGCGCGGCCGGACCTCGCAAAACTGGACGCTGCCGGAAAAGCCGTGCTGGGAACTTTGTCAGGCCTGGACGGCCTGCAAACCGCGATTGTCAGCGGCCGGGCGCTATCGAACGTGCAGGCGCAAATCGGAATCCCGGAATTGATTTACGTCGGCAATCATGGACTGGAGCTTCACGGGCCGCATATTGATTTTATTTTGCCCGCCGCAGTTGAAGCCAAACCGCTGATCGAAAATCTTGATCGCCGGTTGCGGGACGAGCTGGGCGGGATGAAACCAGTGCTGATCGAGAACAAGGAATATACACTGAGCGTTCATTACAGGGACGTTCCGGAAAAAATGCACGATCGGGTCAAGGCGTCGGTCCTTAAAATCGTCGGTCCTCATCTGGAGGAAAAACAAATTGTTTTGAGGGGCGGGAAAAAAGTTTGGGAAATCCGTCCGGCGTTTCCCTGGGATAAAGGGCGTATCGTCCTGTGGCTCTTCGCCCGCGTGCTGGCGCAGCAGCCGTCCGCATATCCTGTTTATCTGGGGGATGATGATACGGATGAAGACGCTTTTCGGGCACTGGAGAACAAGGGGCTGACCGTTAAAATCACGAAAAATCCGCTGGACAATACGGCCGCTTCTTATTATCTTAACTCTCCAAAAGAAGCCCTTGATTTTCTTAAACGTTTGAGCGATATCAAAACCGTTCGGAGCGGATCATATGAATCAGGAACTCGTTGAGCGGGCGCCGGAGTCGTTCCGGTTTTATACGCGCCTTCACCTTCAGGAGCTGACCGGAATCCGCGCCGGGAATCTGAATGAACTGATCGAAAATCTCAAGACCGTTCCCGGTTCCGTGATTTATCATCACACGCACCACTTTCTTCAACAGCACCAGTATCTGTGCCCGGAACCGCCGAATGATTTCGCTTACTGGGTGATGGAATCGCTGAACGAAGTGGCGCTCGGGGAAAAACTGGCAAGCATCAACACGCATGAATACGCGACCATCCGTGCGCTCAGGGAGAAAATAATCGGCACGATCGAAACGCATGTCGCCAAGTCAAAAAACAGGCCGAAAGAAGCGAACGAAGGCGACGAATTTCATTTTATCAAATCCATCAGTTTTGTTTTGCCCACCGCCTACGAAGTATGGAATCTCCGGGAATTTGTCGCGCATCTGAAAAACGTGGGAATTCATTCCATTTATTTTCATATGTTTGAAGCGAAACTGCGCCTTGAGAAAGGGATGAACGATTTTTCCTTGTGGTTCGAGAATTCCCTGAAAGAAAAGGATTTGGCCACGCGGATCGAACGGCTTGATCCCTATACGCACACGATGGAAGGATTGCGGGACAAGATTATCGGATTAATTAACAGCCGGTTAAAGCAGTATGAAACCGGCCAGAAAAAGACCGGAACCTAACGGGAGACCCAACAGATGCCGGGTTTAAAAGATTACGAACCGATTATCGGCAAAGATGTGATTGAAGAGTTATCTTTGCTCGCGGACAGGGCGAAGGGCTTTGTCGTCCAGAATATCAATTCGACCGCGGTCGGCGGCGGGGTGGCGGAAATTTTAAACCGCATGGTCCCGCTCTTTCAGGAGCTCGGCGTCCAGGTGAAATGGGATGTGATCAAGGGCGGAGAAAAATTCTATAAAGTGACCAAGAAATTTCATAACGCGCTGCACGGCAATTCAGAAGACATCACCGAAGAAGATCTGGGCGCTTTTATGGAGACCTCCGAGATGAACTGCCGTTCCATGGATCTTTACGGAAATATTTTATTTATTCATGACCCCCAGCCGATCGCGCTTGTGAACCGGAAAAATGAACTGCAGGCCAAATGGCTGTGGCGCTGCCATATCGACGTTTCCAATCCGGACGAACGGGTTTGGGGTTTTTTAAGGCCGTTTATCGACCGGTATGACGCCAGTGTGTTCTCGGCGCCTTCATTCAGTCAGAAACTCCCGATTCACCAGTACCTGATTCCGCCGTCCATCGACCCGTTAAGCGACAAGAACAGGGAACTTCCGGAAGAGACGATCGCCGAAGTGCTCAACCGGTTCAACATTGACCCGGAAAAACCGATTGTCACGCAAATTTCCCGGTTTGATTATTTGAAAGACCCTCTCGGCGTCATCGACGCGTTTGAAATTGTACAAAAACACATGGACTGCCAGCTGATCCTGGCGGGCGGGGAGGCGACCGATGACCCCGAGTCCGCCGAAGTGCTCGCGAAAGTCAGGGAGCGCGCGGCCGAGAATCCGGATATCCATGTGCTGGCGATTCCATCGGGCAGTGATATCGAAATCAACGCGCTTCAGCGCGCTTCCGCGGTGGTTGTTCAAAAATCGCTGAAGGAAGGATTCGGACTGACGGTCAGCGAAGCCCTCTGGAAGGGCCGCCCGATGGTCGCTTCGGCCGTCGGAGGAATCACGCTTCAGATCGCCCATAAGTATTCCGGGCTTTTGTGCCACAGCATCGAGGGCGCGGCTTATTCGATCAAACAGCTTTTGCAGAACCGGGAGTATGCCGAACGGCTGGGGAAAAACGGGCGCGAACATATCCGCCAGAATTTTCTGCTAACCCGCCACTTGCGGGATTACCTTCTGCTGTTTCTGTCGCTGTATCATGAAGGCGATATCGTGCGATTGTAGAATATCCAACGGCGTAATTTCTGAAAAATATTTGTTTCAGCCTCAGGAAAAAGAGTTAAACTAAAGTTAACAGGGACGGGGAGTTTCCCGGAAAGGAAGTCATGGCGGACGATAAATTCAAACAGATGGTCGATAAAATCTGGCCGAGAACCAAACTGGAGCTCGAAAAGGGGCTTGAGCGGACGAAAAAGGCACTGTCCGAAGGAGAGAAGTATCTCAAAGAAGTGTCCCATGAAAGCGCTGAAAATATTCACCAGTTGTCACTTCAACTCAAGCGGGAACGCGCCTTTTATGAATTGGGCAAAACAGTCGTGAGGGTCCGGAAGACGTCGTGGGCGACGGATAAAAAAATCGCGAAGCTCACGGAAGAAATCAAAAAACTTTCCCGGGAGATTAAAAAGGCCGGAAAATAGGAAATGTAGCGTCTGGTTGAGTTTTCTGAAGCGAAGCAGGCCGGTTTTCCGGTTTTCGCGGCCGAGTGTTTAATGCTGGTTATGTCAAAGACCGCGTCAAAAACAGTCAAGTGACGCGCGGATATTTCGAGGAGGTGCAGTGTGAAACGATTACCTCCATCCGTTTTTAAAATCCCCGCCGATAAACTGCGTGCCGGCTATTATACCGACCGTTATTTTCTGCGCACCCGCGATGTCCTGATTAATGACGAGCGCGCTGTCAGCGTCGGCTATCAGTTTTTCCCCAGAAAAGACGCGATTGTCTGCGGCCTTGACGAAGCCGTTTCCATTTTAAAAACATGCAGCGGATTTTACCGCAATCCCCGCCGCGCGGAAGTTCTGTATCGCCGCCTCAAGGAAGTTCAGTGGAACCTGCAGGACGCCAGCGCCCGTCAGGATGATCGCGAAATGGCACGGAATGAAAAAACGCGCACTGAAATCCGGCGCGAACTCAACGGGTTTTGGCAAAACTGCTGGAAAGAGCTGAAAGTGTTTTCGCTCGAGGACGGCGCAGGCGCGCGGGAAAACGATCCGGTGCTGATGATTTTCGGAGATCCGCGGTATTTTGTCCATCTTGAAACTCCGCTCCTGGGAGCAATCGCGCGCCCCACTTCAATCGCGACCAACGTCCGCCAAATTGTCCGCGCCGCCGGGCGAAAGCCGATTTTGTTCTTCTCCGCACGGTTTGATCATTACTGGGTGCAGGCGACCGACGGCTATGCCGCTTTGAAAGGCGGGGCTTTTGGGGTGTCGACCGACGCGAATGCCGACTACTGGGGAATTGAAAGCGTCGGGACGGTGCCTCATTTTCTGATCGGCTGTTACGGCGGGAACACCGCCGAAGCCATGCTCGCGTTTGACCGTTATACGCCGGCGGAAGTCAAACGGATCGCGCTTGTGGACTGGGACAATGACTGTATCGGAACCACCCGCCGGGTACTGACCGCTTTTCTGGCCAAAGCACTCGGCTTGACCGACATTCCCGAAGGGCTGTTTTTACGCAAAGCGAAAAGCGTCGTGGGAGAAGGTCGGGGAAAATTGTGGGGAATCCGGCTTGATACGTCAGCCGATTTGAAAGACCGGTCCGTCCGTTCGTCAAAAAAATCGGCTTACGGCGTGTCGGCAGAATTGGTCCGGTCGGTCCGGCGCGCGCTTGACCGCTGGGGATGCCGCCGGCTGAAAATTGTGGCTTCGGGAGGATTTGACGCGGACAAAATCCGCCGGTTTGAGGCCAGCCATGTCCCGGTTGACGCTTACGGGGTCGGCTCGGCGCTTGTCCGGAACAGAATCGATATCACCGCGGATATTGTTGAATATGATGGCCGCTCTTGTGCTAAAATAGGCCGCAGGATGGGCGCGAGGTCGCGTCTGGAAAGGGTGGTTTAGATGAAACGGCACGAATTTATCGAACCACAAACCGCGGATTGTTTGGTTATCGTGGATTTGCAGAACGATTTTATGCCGGGCGGAGCGCTTCCGGTTCCGGGCGGCGATGAAATTGTGGCGCCGATCAATGACCTGGCCGCCCGCTTTCCGCTTGTCATTGCCACCCAGGACTGGCACCCGGAAGAACATTGTTCTTTTGCGGAATCCGGCGGAATGTGGCCGCCCCATTGCGTTCAGCGGACATGGGGCGCCAAGCTTCACGCGAAATTTGATATGAACCGCATTCATCTGATTGTGTTAAAGGGACAGCACCAGGATCACGACGCGTATTCGGGTTTTCAGGAAACGACACTGAAAGAGGACTTGCTCGAACACGGCATCAAACGGGTATTTATCTGCGGGCTCGCGACGGATTATTGCGTGAAGCAAACCGCGTTCGACGCTTTAAAAAACAGGTTTCAGGTGTTTGTCTTGACGGATCTTGTGCGGGCCGTTAATTTGAATCCCGGCGACGGCGAGCGGGCGCTTGCGGAAATGCAAGCAAAAGGCGCGGCGTTGATTGACACGGGAGTGTTTTACGGAAAAATTGCGAATTAAAAAGTTCCGGCCGGTGCCGGGGCAAACTAGATTAATAACAGGGAGGAAGACAATGAAGAAAGCGATGATTTGTGGAATGTCGGCAGTATTGTTTTTGACCGTGACGGTGGCCCGGGCGGACGCCGCCGTGTGCGGAAAAGAAACGCGCGTGACGGTCGATTCGCTGAGGTGCGAGGATTTGGCGAGAGACACGTGGTACGAGATTAACGTGAATAAAATGTGCGGAACGCATTCGGGCGTCCAGCAGACCGTTCTGGAACTCGAAGAAAAGCGGCCGTCGTTATCAAACGTCCGCAAAAGTATTTTCGCCAATCAGGTCGCCAAGCTGATTTATGACGCGAAAGGCGCGGCGGAGATTCCGCTGTTCAGCCAGAGAGCGGGAGAGAGCGGACTGATTGAAGCCAGCGCGATTCCGGACGCGGCCGGAAAGACCATCGAAAAGGTGAGATTGAATATCACGCCCCAGGGCGGAGACGCGTGCGCCAAAGAAGTGGATGTTTCGGAGGTATGGGAAACCGTTTGGAGTTAAGCCGGCGGGAGACAGATGAAAGAATGCAACGTCAAACAAAATAAGGCAAGTTGCACGTGCACCTACGGGTCGTGTTCCCGAAAGGGCTTGTGCTGTGAATGCGTGGAGTATCACCGCCGGGCGGGCGAAATTCCCGGCTGTTTTTTCCCCGCGGACGCCGAGCGGACATACGACCGGTCGATTGAGCGGTTTATTCAATCCCAGCGATAACGCCGAACCGGTGGAGGATTGATGGACAGTCAGGTCAGGGTTTTTGATCCCGAAACGGGCAAACCCGCCCGCATCAACGCGTTGGTAAAAAAGCTGGGCATGATGGCCGTTTCAAGAAAATATCGCGTGACGCTTTCAACCGTCCGCCGATGGCTGAAAGGCCGGCACAGCCCATCTTCGAAATCCCTTTCCCGCGGAGAAAAACAATTGTTTGAGATATGAATCTGGGGTCAGAGCCCGGGCTCTGACCCCAGATCGCTTATGCTTTCGGTTTTTGGCAGCCGCAGGATTTGACGAGCGAGGCAAGGAGGAGTATTCCGGAAATTCCGACCAGCGTGTAGACCACTTTTGCCGCGATGGTCATTGTCCCCAGCAGCGCCGCCACCAGGTCAAAATTGAAAAGCGCGACCAGAAGCCAGTTAATCGCGCCGATTGCGGAAAGAACAGCCACGATACCGCACCACCAGCATTTTTTATCTTCCATCACCGCCTCCTGTGAGTTAACACGGGTTATTGACAGGTTCTATTATCCGCCCGCCGCTTTTCGTTTGCAATGCAAAAATGAAGCTCGAATCAAACCGGAATTTGGCTGTCATTAGCAAGAAAACGGCTGTGCCGGACGGCACTGTATGTTTCAATTGGCGGCAGGATTAATGACAGGCGTCAGATTTTCGGGTAGAATAACCCAAAATCCTTTTTATCATGAGAAAGAGATGGTGGGGGATGAATCCGTATAGTTTTTCATTACTTCTGTTTTCTTTTGGAAGTTTTTTTGTTGGGTTATTTGTCTTATTAAAGCGGCGAGATGCTATAGGCGGATGGTATTTTATCTTTTCGTTTATAGTCGCAATATGGGGTTTTGGGATTTCTTTTATTTATAGTGCCGCTGTTCTAAAGGATAGGGCGCTGTTTGCGGCAAGATTTGCTCATCTTGCAGCAATCTTTATACCTGTTTTATGGCTTAATTTTATTTTAATTTTTCTAGGAAGAGCGTCAGATTATAAGAAGCTTTTGAGGATTCTTTATTTCATAGGGGGAATTATTGGTTGTTTTTCA
>CAZFUU010000006.1:0-7516 GCA_964522565.1 uncultured bacterium
CTCATGCTCAAATTCAGGGTCAATGCGGTTCCGGTGGTTCAGGGCAGAAAGCTGATCGGAATGGTTTACGCGTATAAATTATTCATGATGATCATGCTGACATTTGCGCATGGCGCCGACGCCCGCGGTTCACAAGAAAAGCAAAAGTGGGATTTTCAGCCGACAATCCTGATCAATGAATATCAGGGAATTGAAAAACGAAAATACCGTCGCGTCCGCGTCAGGAACATGGTCGCTTTTAAACCATCGGGCCTCCATTACGCCGAAGAAAAAGGGCGGCTGGGCGCCATTTTGGATCTCAGCGCCGGCGGTTTGCTTTTCCAGGCGGACCGGGAAGTGCCGGCCGGAGAATTGCTGGATGTGGCGTTTGATTTATCGTCCGGGAACGAACCTGTTAAACGTATCGGAAGGGTGATAAGATGCGCGAGTGACGTATCGACGGGCGCGTTCCGGATTGCCGTCATGTTTTTGGCCATGAGCACGGAGGAGAGGAAACAAATCGAGGACTTTGTTGAAAAACAAATCGAAGGGTAGAATTTTTCAGGGGCGTTTGTTCGGGGGGAACATGATGAAAAAAATTGTCATTTGGGAATTAGCGCTGATCATTGCGACGGTTCCGGTTTTTCGGGCGGTTTGGATTATTCTTGACAGCATTGATTTTTTCAACAAGATACACGGCATTATCTTTTCTTTTGCCGGCGGAATCGCGATTGCCTTGTGGGCGCTTGTGATGATTCACCGGAAGTAAATTTGAGAGAAAAACGCTTCCGCACGAAAGGTTGTAGCAAAATATGTTGAGCGATATTATTTGGCTTTCCGTCGGTTTTTTACTGGTGATTAAGGGCGGCGGCTTGTTTGTCGATTCCAGCGTTCAGATTGCCCGGAGTTTGAAGGTGCCTCGCATGGTGGTCGGCGGGACAATTGTCAGCCTTGCCACAACGACGCCAGAACTTGTGGTTTCCGCAACGGCGAGCTGGGCGGGGGATTCCGGTATCGCCTTGGGAAATGCGGTGGGTTCCTGTATTGCCAATATCGGCCTGATTGTGGGGGTGGTCGCTCTTTTGTCACCTGTTTCGGTAGACCTTGCCGATTTTAAAAAGCGTTGTTTCTGGATGCTGGGGTCGGCGGTTTTGGTCATTTTGTTTTCGTGGCGGCTCGAGATGAGCCGGTTTTCCGGAGGGGTCCTTCTGTTTTTGGCACTTCTTTATTTGGGATTTGATTATTGGGCTGTGATGTCCCGGCGCAAGGATTCGGGGTTGCCGGTTCAACAGGAAGACGGGCAAGACAAAGGATCGCTCAAAAAAGCTGTTTTTAAATTTATTTTTGGGGCTGCCCTGGTGATGACGGGAAGCAAATGGCTGGTGTCTTCCGGGATCGGCATCGCGCATACGCTCCGAATCCCGTCTGTTATTATCGGATTGACTGTTGTCGCTGTTGGAACCTCGCTTCCGGAACTGGCAACGGCGGTTATTTCCTCCCGCAAGAAAGTGGCTGATTTATCGGTCGGCAATATTGTAGGCGCAAATGTCCTGAATCTCGCATTGATTACGGGGCTGGCGAGCGTGATTCATCCGCTTTCGCTGTCTGTGTTTACTCGCAATTATTCCTACGGATGGATGGCCGTCATGATTCTTGTCATGATGGCTCTTTTCTGGAAAAAGGGAGTTGCGGGAAAGAAGGCCGGATGGCTTCTGGTGGCTCTCTACGCCGTGTATGTTGCCGGACTGATTCTTCATTCTTTTTTGCAATATTGATGGTTGTTTCACAACTGTTCGCCAAAGAACTGTCATGCCTTGTATTTTTCAAGAGTTTTTCTTGAAATTAATTGCCGCTTGGGATAATCTTAAAATTCACGACAATCATGAAGGAGGATTTTGGAAATGAAGCACTTGATTATTTATTGTCATCCCAATGTAAAAAGTTTTAACGCCGCGATTTTGGAGGCCTACTCGGCTGCGCTGGAGAAAAAAGGCCATGACGTCCGGGTCCGCGACCTCTATAGGATGAAATTCAATCCGGTTCTGGAAGCCGCGGATTTTGAAGCCATGCACAAGGGCGCTGTGCTCCCCGACGTGAAAACAGAGCAGGACCATATTCGCTGGGCCGAGGTGATTACGTTTATTTATCCGGTCTGGTGGAGCAGTATGCCCGCGCTGGGGCGGGGATATGTCGACCGCGTGTTGAGCGAAGGGTTCGCGTATCAATTCGGGCCCGGCGGGCTAAAGACATATTTGAACGATAAAAAAGTGATTCTTATTAATACCATGGGCGCGCCGGAAAGCGAATACGAAAAGACCGGCATGTTCAAAAGCATTCATCAGACGACCGTGGAAGGAATTTTTGAATTCTGCGGAATGAAAGTCGTCAAACATCAATATTTCGGCTCGGTCCCTCTTGTCAGCGATGCCGATCGCAAGGCGATGCTTGAGAAAGTCCGCGAAATCGCGGATAAAGTTTGAAAAGCTCGATGGACTCGTTTTTCAAAGAGGGCAAAGAACAGATGACAGAAGGCAGGGGGCTGAATCGAAATTCATTTCTGTTTTCTGTATTCTGTTGTCCACCTTCTTCTAAAAGACAACTATTACGCAGTAACGGCCGGTTTTAGCCCAAACGTAAACCCTGCACGGACTTTTTCAATCAGCGCCGGGAATATCTTCAAATAATCTCCGACAATTCCGTAATCGGCGTGCTGGAAAATATGAGCATGGCTGTCCTGGTTGACCGCGACAATTCTCCCGGACTCTTTAATGCCGCTGACATGCTGGATGGCCCCCGAAATGCCGACAGCCACGTAAACCTTGGGCCGGACCGTTTTCCCCGTTTGCCCGATCTGGCGCGCGTATGGCGCATATCCGAGATCAACGGCCTGGCGGCTGGCACCCCAATCGGCGTTAATGCCTTGTTCCTGAAGCGCCTGGACAAGGCCTTTGATCAGATTGAAATCATCCAGTTCTCCGCACGGACGGCCGCCTGAAACGATAATATCCGCTGTGAATAAATTCTGGCCGCCGCTTTCTTCGCGGACTGTTTCAAGGATCTCGACAACAAAGTCATCCGTTTTTAAAACAGGGGAAAATTGGGTGATTTTTCCTTTGCGCCCAGCGTCGGCCGGCAAGGCCTCAAAAGTTCCCGGCCTGGCGGTAGCCACTTGCGGGCACCAGAAACCGATAATGGTTGCCAGTTTGCTTTCGCCGTATGTCGGGCGGATGGATTCAAGGCACGGATACATAATTTGTTTCAGCCGCCTGTGGACATATTCGCCGATTTTCAGGTTTGTGCAATCCGCCGTGACGCCGGCTTTTACGCGGCTTGACACTCTCGGCGCAAGCTCACGGCCGGAAGTCGTCGCGCCGAAGAGAGCGATTTCAGGGCGGCGTTCACCGATGATTTGAGAAAGGACGGAGGCAACCGGTAAAATGGAATATTCCTTCAGCCGCGGGTCGTTGACGACAATGACTTCATCCGCGCCGTGGGCGATAATTTCAGGTGCCACGCAGGCGACGTTGTCTCCGATGACAACCGAAGTCACGGTTGTTTGCAATTCATCTGCCAGCCGGCGTGCCGGATTGAGAATTTCCAGCGATGATCGCGCGGGAGTTTTTCCATAAACCTCAACCCAGGTCAAAACGCCGCGTGCGCCTTTTCGAAAATCAACACGCGGAAATTCTTCCTGTTTTCCGGCCGGTTTTGCCTCGCCGGCCGCTGTTTCCTTTTCACTTTTCCCGGGCGAGGCGAAATGGCTTGGCTCTCCGTTTTTTACGGCGGTATCAATTGCCTCGGCAAGTTTTGAAGCCAGTTTCTCGGCGTCATGTTCGGGGATCATGATGACCGGCGGCCGGTTTCGCTCGATGTTCACGACTTGCGCGACCACGGTAGGGGATCCATGCAATCCGACGATGTCCGGGCTGACTCCAATCTGATCAAGGTTCCAAACCTCAATTTTGGCTTCCCGGGCATTGATAGCGCCTTTCAGAGAAGGCCTCCTGAGCGGAATCGCGGTCGGAGCGATGGAAACGACACAAGGAACCGGAAGTTTCAAGGTTTGATGCCCGCCTTCGATCATCCGGCGGACTTTGAGGAAATTACCGCAAAATTCTACATTTTCGACGAATGTCGCCTGGGGAATCCCCAAATTTTCGGCGACCTGAGAAGGAACGTGCGCGGTATCGCCGTCGCTGGTTTGTCTTCCTGAGAAAATGATAAATGGATCCTTCGAATCTTTTGAGCAGCCCATTTTCTGAATCAGCGAGGCAATCGCAAGGCCCGTCGAGAACGTATCCGAACCGCCGAGCCGTCTGTCCGAAAGCATCACCGCGCGGTCATACCCGAGTGAGATGGCTTTACGCAAAGAAGCTTCAAAACTGGGAGGGCCCATCGTGACGACGATTAATTCGGCATCGGGAGCCGCTTTTTTAATTTGCAATCCCTGCTCAAGCCCGAACGTGCAGTCCACATTAATAATGGATTTGGCTTTGGTCCTGTCCATCAATCCGTCTGCGCCCATGCGCATTTCAGAAGGGACGGGGACTTGCTTCATTAAGCTGATAACTTTTAAACTCATGCTTACTCCAATTTATTCTGTCATTCCCGCTAAAAACTTGCGGGGATGACTCCATCGGAAAAACCCGATGGGTCACATATTTTCGTATTCCGGGCCGTCGCCGCCGTAAGGAGGCGTCCAGACCAAATTCCGGAACGGATCTTTAATGTCACACGTCTTGCAATGAACGCAGTTTGCCGGATGCAGCCGGAGATCTTTTTCTCCGGTTTTCGGGTCGGTCACGAGCTCATACACTTCTGCCGGGCAGAAATGCTGGCAGGGCGCGCCGAATTTTTCAAAACAGATTTTCCGGCAAATCTCAAGATCAGGAACCGTGCAGTGGCTGGGCTGTTCTTCGTCGTGTTTCGTGCCGGAATAAAAAACATCGGTGGCTTTGTCGAAGGTCAGTTTTTTATCGAATTCGAATTCCGTTTTGAACTTATCGCTAAATTTCCGTTTTTTGTATTGGGCGGCGGGTTTCAGCGCCAGGCAATCTTCTTCCAATGTCATTCGGCCGGAAGGCGTGATGCCGCGCCCGCCGGTGAGAAACTGCGTCGCGAAATGAAACATGCCCCAAAACAGGTTTTTCTTGAAACCCTGGCGGAAATTCCGGACGGGATAAAGTTCCTTGTGGATCGAACTGTTTTTCAGCCGGCCCTCATATTGAGCAAGCGTTGCTTTCGAGGTGTCATTTTTTTGAAGCGCGTCAAACGCGGTTTTTGCCGCGAGCATCCCCGAACGAATCGCCAAATGAATTCCTTTTAAACTCGGCATGCTGACAAAACCGGCAGAGTCGCCGGCAATCATGACATGATCGTCGTATACCCGGGGCAGCGCGAAAAGACCGCCTTCCGGAATGGTTTTGGCGCCGTATTTGAGGATTTTCCCGCCCGTCAGCACTTTCGAAATCAACGGATGCCGCTTATAAACCTGAAACGCATGGTGCGGATCAAAGGAAGGATCCTGATAATCGAGCCCGGCGACCAATCCGGCCGCCAGAAGGTTATTGCTCAAGCCGTACAGAAATCCGCCGCCGAAATGGCTGAATCCGAGGGGGTACCCCATGGTGTGAATAATTTTTCCGGCCGGGAAACGGCCCGCGGGAATTTCCCAAAGTTCCTTGATTCCGACGGAATACGCCTGAGGATTGCTGTTTTCCGCCAGCATCTTTTTTTCGATTAATTGTTTGGAGAGATGTCCGCGGCTGCCTTCGGCAAGAATGGTGACCTTAGCGAATACGTCCGTCGGCGGCTGGTAATTCGGCATTTTGTGCCCGTGCTTGTCGACCCCCGAATGGCCCGTTCGAACACCGACCACCCGGTCATTGTCATAAATAAATTCATAACCGCTGAAATTCGAAAAAACCTGGACGCCTTTTTTTTCGGCGATGGCACCCAGCCACTGGACGACTTTACCGAGCGACGCCAAATAATTTCCTTTGTTGCCCATATAGGGCGGATGAAAAGGCAACGGCATGGAAGATTTTTTCGTGAGAAAAAAGATTTCTTCTTTCTGAACGGGCGGATCAAAAGGAAAATCTTTTTCCGGGATATCGGGCAGCAGTTCCCGAAGGCCCGCGGGGTCAATTACAGCCCCCGATATCGTGTGGTTTCCGATCGCATCGGCTTTTTCCAGCAGGATCACGCGAAAAGGCGCCGGGGATTCCGATCCGCCTGAATTTTCATGCGTCCGGTTTGCTTGCGCCAGATCGGCAAAATGAATCGCGGCCGCCAAACCCGCCGGCCCGCCGCCGATAATCAGAATATCCGTATGTATCATTATGTTTGCCTTGGAATAGAATGGAAGATAACAATTTCCGGGTAGTATAAGGGAAAAGGGCTGTTTTGCAAAATAAAAAGTAAAAAAAGTAAAGAAACCGGCGATTTGAAATTTTGCACGGAATTTACAACTCCGCGCGTTGGTAATGGTATAATATCAAATTGAAAAGAGAGCTGCTTATGGCTGAAACCATATTGGTTATCGAAGACGAAAAAAATATAACGGAGCTTGTTCGTTATAACCTCGAACAGTCGGGGTTTCGTGTCCTCATTTCCACACGGGGCGACAGCGGCCTTGAAAAAGCGCGCGCCGAAAAACCGGATTTGATTATTCTCGACCTGATGCTGCCGGGCCTCAACGGCCTGGAGATCTGCAAAATCCTGAAACAGAATCAAAAAACCGCCCACCTTCCTATTATCATGCTGACCGCCAAAAGCCAGGAAGCGGATAAAATAGTCGGGCTTGAGCTGGGCGCTGATGATTATGTCACCAAGCCCTTCAGCCCAAGAGAGCTGGCCGCCAGGGTCAAGGCGGTTTTGCGGCGGAAAAATAAAGCCCAGGACGAGTGGAAAATATACAAAGCCGGCGCGCTTGAGCTGGACACAGCCAAACATGTTGTCCGGCTGAAGGGCAAGCCGGTTGAACTGACTTCCAAGGAATTTGACCTGCTCCAGAACTTGATGGAATCGAACGGCCGGGCCTTGTCAAGGGAGTACCTTCTTGAGCACGTCTGGGGATATGATCAGTCCCTCAACATCGAAACGCGCACGGTGGATATTCATATGGGACAACTTCGAAAGAAATTGAAAAACGAATCTGACCGGCTGGTAACCGTAAAAAATATCGGTTACCGGTTTGATTTTGACGGGTGATCTAACGATGAGCCGCCTGGGAAAAAAGATTACGGTCGCATATTTAGGCCTTTTTCTGATCGTTTTCACGGCGGTGAACTGGGTGACCTACCGGCAGTTTAAAAACCAGGCGCGCGAATATTTAATACAATCATTGCAGACGCAGGCGTTGTTTCTTTCCGAAGTCGTTCCGCCCCGGATGATTCAGGACGGCGACCGCGCAGCGATCAGCGAAAGAGTCCGAAACGCCGGAGCCAAAACCGGCGCCCGGTTGACCGTAATTAATTCGGAAGGCGATGTTCTGGGGGATTCCGAAAAAAAACTCGAAGAGCTTCCTTCCATTGAT
>CAZFUU010000006.1:7526-19837 GCA_964522565.1 uncultured bacterium
ATAATCATCGCGGCCGTCCCGAAGTGATGTCGGCGTTAGCGGGGTCAGCGGGAACCAGTATCCGGAAAAGTTTTACGTTAGCGAACCAGCAAATGCTGTATGTGGCGGTTCCCGCTTCTTATCAGGGAGAGATTGTCGGCGTGCTGAGAGCGGCACTTCCTCTCTCACGGGTGGAGCGCAAACTGAATGAAATCAGGACTTTTGCCGGCCTGGGGCTGTTGGGAGGGCTGGCTGCCGTGATGTTGTTCGGCCTCTTGATTGGAAAGCGGTTTAACGAACGCGTCAGCGAAATGACCCGTGCGGCCGTCCGGTATTCCCGGGGGGATTTCTCAAAGAAGATTTGCGTGGCGGGGGGAGACGAATTGCAGCTTCTGGGCGAAACGATGAATCAAATGGCGTTTTCTATCCGGCGCCAGATTGAAGAGATCAAAAGCGAAGAGGCGACTATTTCTGCGATTGTGGATCATATGGTGGAGGGGGTTTTGGCGGTTGACGGAGACCTTCAGGTTCTTATGATGAACCCAAGCGCCCGCTTTATTTTTGGCGTGAATGCGCAGGATGTTTCGCGCCGGAATCTGATTGAAATCGTCCGCAACGAAAAGATCGATCGTTTGACCCGGAAAGCCGCCGCCGAGCACGGGTCTGCTTCTGACGAAATCGAATTGTCGGGAGGGAAGATCCTGAAAATAAACGCCGTCGGGATCGGGCGTCAAAAAGACGAGGTTTCGGTGATTCTTGTGGTGCATGATATTAGCGAATTGCGCCGGCTTGAAAGTTTGCGCAGGGACTTTGTGGCAAACGTGTCGCATGAAATCAAAACGCCGCTTACTTCGATTAAAGGTTTTGTCGAAACGCTTCTCGGGGGCGCTTACCGGAATGTGTCCGAAAGCGAGCGGTTTTTGAAAATGATGGACGAAGACGTTAATCGTCTCGCGCGTTTAATCGCCGATTTGCTTGAACTCTCGAAGATTGAATCGAGTCTCGCGCCCGTCAAGCGCGAGAAAATCGAAATCGTCCCGGAAGTGAAAAGAATTTTTAATATGCTGGAACAATCCATTCAGCAGAAAAATCTGCAGACAGAAATTTTGGCTTCCGGAGAGGATGAAGGATTTGTTTCGGCCGACCGTGACCAATTCAGGCAGGTGTTGCTCAACCTGATTGATAACGCCGTCAAATTCAATCAAGAGAACGGACGGATCATCGTATCTTTCCGGCCGTGCGGGCCCGGTTTTATGGAAATAACCATCGAAGATACAGGCGACGGAATTCCGGCCGAGTCGCTTCCCCGTGTGTTTGAGCGCTTTTACCGGGTAGACCCGGCCAGGACGCGAGAATGCGGCGGAACCGGGCTTGGGCTTTCGATCGTTAAACATATTGTCGAAGCGCACGGCGGCAAGGTGCTTTGTGAAAGCCGGCCCGGGCAAGGCGCCAAATTTATCGTTACGCTTCCTGACGGTTCTGTTTAGCTTTTCCACCTTATCCAGGGTTCAAACCCGTCCCATCGCCTTACACACAATTTACCATCCGTATATTTGTCTTTTACACGCATATTTTATTCTTTCCACGGATTTGATTAATGCGCTTAAGCAGGTTTAGTAATTCCGGCGCAGTCAAAAGTAATTTAATCGCGTTATTCAAAATGGGAGGAAAATATGACGCACAAGATCAGAGCAATGGTGATCAGTTGGGTGATGGTGGCCGGGCTTTTATTTTCCGGCACGTTCGCTCACGCGGATACCGCGCAATTAATGAGCGTGATTGATGGTTTGAAGAAGCAGATGGGTGAAATGCAAAAAGTGATTGAACAGCAGAACACGAAAATTTCTACGATTGAAAAACGACAGCCAGCAGTGGACATCTCCAAAGCGCCGGCCGTAGCCGGGGAGCCGACCCCCCCTATGAGTGATGCCGAGTTCGGTGACCGGCTTAACGGCGCTTTGGGCGGTGCCCAAAAATGGCTGAAAGACCTGAAGTTTGGCGGGGATTTGAGGTTGCGGTATGAGGCCTTTGCGAACAGGGGCACGTCTTCAAATCATGACCGGAACCGTTTCCGGTACCGGTTGCGTTATGGATTTGAGAAAAAAATAAGCGATGAAATTAAAGTCGGGTTCAGAATGGCGAGCGGTGAAGCCGTGACGAACAACGGCCATAATGCCGATCCGACTTCCACCAACCAGACATTCGGAAACCTGTTTAATTACAAAAACATCTGGGTGGACAGGGCGTTTGCGTCTTATATTCCCAAATGGGCGAAAATCGGGCCAGTCAGCAGCGTAGAGTTTACGGGCGGTAAGTTCAAAAACCCGTTTGAGGCAGGGTCATCCGATATCGTTTGGGATCGCGACGTAACGCCTGAAGGCGCGTATCAGCAAATCAAGTTTGATTTGTTGCGGACGCCTGAAGTCCGGCTCAAAGGGTATGCGACAGCCGGCCAATTTGTGTTACAGGAAAGCAGCAGTGCGGGCAAAGATATCCAGATGTTTGGATATCAGCTCGGGCTGAATCCTTCCATTAGCACGCCTATGTTTGAGAGGCCCGTCGATATTAAAGCCGCGATGTCTTACTACGATTACGGCAAATACGGCGTTCAAACAAGTTTCAGGATCGATCAAAATAGCACAGGGACATCGATGCGCAGAGGAAACTCGCAGTGCAGCAGCACCGAGCTATGCACCCGTTTCAACGTTCTTGATTATTACGGTTCAATCAAGATGTATCCGTTCGGCGGAAGCGATATTCCTTTGGAGCCCTTTGGGACAATGGTCTATAACACCAAATCCGGGCAAAGCATGCGTGATCGGCACGCCTGGTCCATAGGCGCGAAAGTCGGTAAAAACAAGGAAAAAGGCGATTGGGAAGTCGGCTATGCCTACAAATATATCGGGGCAGATTCTGTTCCGGGTGTTTTCAGTGACAGCGACTTTGGTTATGACGGCCATGTCGGCAAAAAGGGTCATCAATTGAAATTAGGTTACCAATTGGGAAAAAACCTGAGCCTGAATGGAACAGCTTATTATGTCCGGAATTTGAATATCGGACAGGCGCTGGATGCGACAAGCAGCTCCAGGGTCAAGTCGCAGGAACAGTTCAGATTCCAGTTAGACACTTCTTTCAAATTTTAATTAACTCGGGAGGGTTGAGATGAAAATAAAATATTTAGCGTTTGTTTTAGGAGCGGTCGCCTGGACGATATGCGGAATGGCGCAGGCGGCGGAAGTTAAGATAGATGAAAAAACTCCTTTGTATGTGGGCGTCAGCGGTGTTTCAGGAGATTTAAACAGCATCGGTTCCGACACGCTGAACAATCTGATGACGTACTGGGCAGAGGGGTTTAAGGAAATCTATCCCAACGTCAACATTCAAATTGAAGGAAAGGGTTCTTCAACAGCGCCGGTTGCCTTGATTGAAGGCACCGCGCAATTAGGCCCCATGAGCCGCTCGATGAAATCATCGGAAGTGGACAAATTCTGGGAAAGATACGGGCATGAGCCGGTCGGCGTGAAAGTCGCGATCGATGCATTGGCCGTGTTTGTCCATAAAGACAATCCGGTTCAAGGGCTTAGCATGCAGCAAGTCGATTCAATCTTTTCCAACACCTATAAACAGGGCGGTTCCAATATTGACACCTGGGGACAGCTCGGCCTTACCGGACAGTGGCAAAATTTGAAAATGTCTCTGTATGGCCGCAACAGCGCGTCCGGGACTTATGGGTTGTTCAAGGAAATAGCGTTAAACAAAGGGGATTATAAACCGACCGTCAAGGAACAACCGGGTTCTTCCGCCGTGGTGCAGGGGATCGGAAGCGACCTGGGAGGAATCGGGTATTCCGGGATCGGCTATAAGACGTCCGGCGTGCGCACCGTTCCTTTGGGGTTAAAAGCAGGAGAGCATTTTGAGCCGTCGGTGGAAAATTGTTTGAATAACAAGTATCCGCTCGCAAGGTTTCTTTTTGTTTATGTGAATAAGAAACCCGGAAAGGAAATGGACAAGCTGACACTTGAGTTTTTGAAGTTTGTTCTTTCCCAAAAGGGGCAGGAGATCGTGGTTAAAGACGGTTATTACCCGCTTTCAGCGGACGTCATTGCCAAGGAAGTATCGACGCTTGCGTCATAGTTTGCGTGTGCGTCAGGCGGCAGTCGGTATGTTTGTCAATACCGATTGCCGCCTTGTATAGAGAAATCGATAGTGGGGGGGAGAGAGAATATGCCGCAATCGGGTGCACGGAGTGTAAATTCCGGATTTCCGGCCGGAAAAGTTGGCCGGTTTCAGACATCGTCGCTCACGTTGTTCATTGACCGGTTCATGACGCGTTTTATCAAGGTCGGTGGAATCGGGGTGATTGCCGCGGTCTGCGCTATTTTCGTTTTTATTTTTATCCAGGTAGCGCCGCTTTTTGAATCCGCGAAAGTCAAAGAGCTGGCAGTTGTTGATTTTCCGCCCCAGAAATATGTTTTGATAGGAGCCAATGAGACCGCGGAATATTTATTCGCGGTGGACGCCTCAGGCCGGATTTTATTGTCGGATCTATCCGGCAAGAAGCCGCTGGAATATCAAAGCCCGCTTATCACGAAGTCCAAAATAATTACGGCCATTGAATACGTTCCTCAGGCGCAAACGATTTATTATGGCACTTCCGATGGTTATTACTCGTCGGTCAAGCTTGATTTCATCCAGCAATACGGGGAGCAAACGCGGACGATTGAACCGCGCGTGGTAGAAGAGGCGCCGCGCTTGATTGGCAGGGAAGGATATCCTGTCCTTTATATTTCGGCCATGCCTGCGAGAGCCGGTCAGACCATCGGCGTGA
This sequence comes from uncultured bacterium, assembly GCA_964522565.1. Lineage (GTDB taxonomy): Bacteria > Omnitrophota > Omnitrophia > Omnitrophales > Danuiimicrobiaceae > CAZFUU01. The sequence continues at coordinate 12,334 of CAZFUU010000006.1, forward strand.
TTCAGCAAATAGACGGACGCCCGGAAGTTCATGCCATTCGATTTGTCCGGTCAGCGGGGCTTTTCGCCGATGGCGAATTGACGCTTGATGCCGATTATGACCTGACGCCGCAGGTGAGCGGAGTGCCGGACAGGATACTGATTGGCTCGCAGGGAAGATCCATTATTGTGACGAATACAAGCGGGCAAGTTTTCTATTTTCGGGACGAAATGGACGGCTTCGAGCGGGTTCAGATTTTCACGCCCTTTCAGGATACGGGCGATCCTTCAATCGCTTCTATTGACTTCTTGCTGGGCGGCAATTCGCTTGTCATGACGAACGCGTCCGGGTTGAACGTGATTTTCAGCGCGCACATACCACCCGGGGCTTCCGGACGGCTTTACGGTCAAACCAAAAAATTTGAACCTCTTCCGTCCGGCGCGGCTTTTTTTGACGCCAGTTTGCGAAACAAAGCTTTCCTGACCGGAAGCGGGCGATTGGCGTCGATTCGCTACGGAACAACGGAGGCGGTCCGCTGGCAAAAAAAATTACCTTTCGAAATTCAGACAGGGCGGCTCGGGCAAAAATATGACCGGATTTTTTGCTCGACAACGAGAATCGGGCGCATATTTATGGCCTTCGGGATCCTCATCCGGAAGCCGGATTCAAGGCGTTTTTCGGGCCTGTTTGGTATGAGGGATATTCGAAACCCGGATATGAATGGCAGTCGAGCGGTTCTTCCGACGAATTCGAGCCGAAGTTATCGATGATTCCGATTATATTCGGCACGCTGAAAGGGACATTTTATGCGTTAATTTTTGCCCTGCCCATCGCGTTGCTGGGGGCGTTGTATACGTCCCAGTTTTCACACCCGAAATTCAAAATTTTTGTCAAGCCCACGATGGAAATTATGGCTTCTTTGCCGTCGGTGGTGCTCGGATTTTTGGCGGCTTTATGGCTGGCGCCGCTGGTGGAAAACCGCGTCCCTTCCTTATTGCTTGCGGTGATTGCGGTGCCTTTATCCGCGTATGGTTTTGGAATGTTGTGGGCAAATTTGCCCGTCCAGTACCGGCGGATGGCCCGCCTGGGCTATGAATGGATGATTCTCATTCCGTTTATTCTTCTTGCCGGCTATCTGGCGTGGATTGCGGGGCCATGGTTTGAAAAAATTTTCTTTACGGTCACCGATCCGTCAACCGGGCAGAAAATAGCTGATTTTCGCCTGTGGTGGCCCCAGGTGACCGGAACTCCTTTTGAGCAGAGAAATTCTCTTGTTGTGGGTTTTATGATGGGATTTGCCGTTATTCCCATCATTTTCACCATCGCGGAGGACTCTCTTTCGAATGTCCCCAAATCGCTCCAGACCGGTTCGCTCGCGTTGGGCGCCAGCCGGTGGCAAACCGCTTCGCGGGTCATTTTGCCGACCGCTTTCCCGGGTATTTTTTCCGCGAGCATGATCGGTTTCGGGCGCGCGGTCGGGGAAACCATGATTGTCGTGATGGCGACGGGGAATACGCCGATTATGGACATGAATATTTTTTCGGGGATGAGGACATTATCGGCCAATATTGCCGTGGAACTGCCGGAAGCGCCGCATTTGGGGACGTTATACCGCACGCTTTTTCTGGGAGCGATGCTTTTATTTCTCATGACGTTTGTGGTCAATACCGGCGCTGAAATTATTCGGCAGCGGTTAAGGGAAAAATACAGGACGGTGTAATGTATGAAAAAAACGTCGGCAGGGGTTCAAAAATTCAGCATTCGCGCAAAACCCGCGGGCGAACCGTTTGTGTGGTTTACCTCGTTGGGGCTTGCGATTGGAATCCTGATGATTATTTTTTTGTTGGGATTAATCACGACCAAAGGACTTGATGTGTTTTGGCCCAAGCGCGTCGCCCATATTGAACTCAAGGAAAATGCTCCTTCGGGAATAGCGGGCAGCCGGCATTTGGCGGGAATTATTACCAAAGAGCGCGAAATGGCGGGCGTCGCAACATGCGAAAGCACAAATCAGGAGGTTTGCCGCCGTGAAATCCAGGTGTTTCTCGGGAATAAAGACGCTTATGGGCTGATGTTCCGTTTTGTGAATCAAAGCGACATTCAATCCGTTTTGTTTCCGCGCGATATCATGAAAATTGAACGATTGGAATATGGAGATGCCATCGGCGTTCCTCTGGAATTGCTTCTGGAAGGCGGTGATACGCTTGCGGCGTCCGACCCGCGCTTTGAGCCGGCTCTGGAGCGGCTGGTGCGGGAAGCCGATCGGCGATGGGCGGAAATTCGCCTGATTGAGCGGTCAAAAATCGGCCAAATTAATAACCGGATGACTGCATTGAGGCAAAGACGGCAGGCAATAGAAAGAGCGGGCGGATCGGATACGAACGGGAAAATCGATGAAATTACCGCGGAGCAAACCAAATTGCAAACCGAATATGAAATGCTTGCCGCCGAATCCCGGGTTTTGCGGGCGGAACAAAAAAAAGCGGCTCTCCGTTACCGGTTGGCGACCGGCCGGGACATGTCGGTTTTGGCGGGGGAAATTGTCGGGTTTTATTATCCAAACCGGTTAGGTTTTTGGGAACGCCTCAAACTGTTTTTTAAAAATATCGTCGGCTTTTTGACGCATGACCCGCGGGAAGCCAATACCGAAGGAGGCGTTTTTCCCGCTATTTTCGGGACGTTTGTCATGACTGTTTTGATGAGTATTGCCGTGATGCCCGTCGGCGTCCTGGCGGCGATTTACCTGCGCGAATATGCCAAACAGGGTTTTCTTGTCAGGGCGGTGCGAATCGCGGTCAATAACCTGGCGGGGGTTCCTTCCATCGTGTTCGGTGTTTTCGGCGTTGGATTTTTTATTTATTTTGTCGGTGGAGGCCTTGACCGGATTTTTTTCAAAGATGCGCTGCCCACCCCGACTTACGGAACCGGCGGGATTTTATGGGCGTCGCTGACGTTGGCCTTATTGACCGTGCCTGTTGTGATTGTGGCGACCGAAGAAGCGCTCGCGGCGGTGCCGAGAGGGATGCGCGAAGGATCTTTGGCATGCGGGGCGTCCAAGTGGCAAACCATTCAAAGAATTGTTTTGCCGGCATCGGCGCCGGGAATCTTGACCGGGCTGATTCTGGCGATGGCACGGGGAGCCGGTGAAGTTGCCCCTCTCATGATTACAGGTGCTGTCAAACTTGCGCCGAATTTGCCTGTAGACGCGATTCCGCCTTTTGTTCATCTGAACAGGAAATTCATGCATCTTGGCTTTCATATTTACGACCTCGGATTCCAGTCGCCCGATTCGGAAGCGGCCATTCCGATGGTGTTTGCGACGACGCTGTTGTTGATTGTGCTGGTGGTGACGCTCAATCTCAGCGCGATCATTATTCGGGAAAAATTGCGGAAGAAATACGCGATAGGAGCATTCTGATGAACGATAAAATCAATTCCTCAAAAAATACGAAAGGCAAACCGATGGAAACAATTATTGCGGCGGGCGCCCCGCCGGAAACGGCGCGGCAGCCCGCCCCGCTCAAAAAAAGCATCGCGTTCAGCGGGGTGTCGGAAATAGACAAGGATACGGATGAAACGGATATTAAAATCGAGGATTACAGCTTCTATTACGGATCCGCGCGCGTTCTTTTGAACGTCAATATGGATATCCCGCGGCAAAAAGTGACGGCGATTATCGGCCCGTCCGGATGCGGGAAGTCCACGCTGATCAGGAATATCAACCGGATGAATGATTTGATCGATGATGTGTCGCACGCCGGTGATATCCGGATCCGCGGGCAGAGTATTTACGACCCGAATCTCGAGGTAACGGAGCTGAGAAAACGCGTCGGGATGGTTTTTCAGAAATCAAACCCGTTCCCGAAATCCGTATACGAAAATGTGGTCTACAGCCTGCGCGTGGCCGGACAGAACAAAAAAAGCTTTCTGGATGATGCGGTTGAAAGCAGTTTAAAGCAAGCCGCCCTGTGGGATGAAGTCAAAGATCGCATCCAGGACAGCGCTCTGGGTTTATCGGGAGGACAGATGCAAAGATTGTGTATCGCGCGCGCGATCGCCAATCGGCCGGAAATATTGCTGATGGATGAGCCCTGTTCTGCGCTGGATCCGATTGCGACCGCCAAAATCGAGGAGCTGATTCATTCACTGAAACAGGAATATACAATCGTGATTGTGACTCACAATATGCAACAGGCGGCCCGGGTCAGTGATTTGACGGCATATTTTTACCTGGGAGAATTGATCGAATTCGGAACAACAAAAAACATTTTCACAAACCCGTCAAAAAAACAGACGGAAGATTATATTACGGGAAGGTTTGGGTAATCGGATGGAAAAACTTTTTCTGGAAGAGTTAAAGCGGCTGAGGGAAATGCTGTTGCATATGGGTTTTCTGGTCCAGGAAAACCTGGAAAAATCGATTCGAGCGCTGGTCGAGCGAGACGAGAAATTGGCGGCGCAGGTCATCGCGGATGAAGCGGCGATTAATTTTCTTGAAATCGAAATCGACGATAAAGGACACGCGCTCATTGCGCTTGGCCAGCCGCTTGCTCACGATTTAAGGTTTGTGACCATGACGTTGAAAATCGTCACGGATCTGGAGCGAATCGGAGACCATGCCGTCAACATTGCCGAAAAAGCGTCTTTTGTTTTAAATGAAAAACCCGTGAGCATTAAGCTTGACTTGAATCAAATGGCGCGTTCAACTCTTGACATGTTCAAAGCCGCCCTGGACGCGTTTATCAAGGAGGATTCCGCGATCGCGCGGGATGTCCTGGCGTCCGATGATATTGTCGATAGTTATAACCGTAGTTTGTATGACCAGCTGGAGGCGGTCTTGAATTCAGATCCGTCCGTTTCCCGCGCGGCCCTTAATTTGCTCATGATCGGGCACAACCTGGAACGGGTTGCCGACCTTGCCTGCAATATTGCCGAGGACGTGATTTACATGAGGGAAGGCAGGGAAATCCGTCACCGTTTTCAGGACCACCGCCCCCTCAAGTAATTGAGCGTTCAAAAAAACCCGCGCATGTGGACAGTCCAGGCGATTCATGCGACTTGTCTCTTCCTTAATCACTTAGCCCAGGTGGCCGTTAATATGGGATGAAACTCTTCTGTGCCCATGGCGGTCTTGCGGGCCTTCATATCATTTTCATAAAGAAAAGGGGACCTAATGGATGTTCAAGCGTATTTGAGCGATCGGATCAGAATGCTTCTGGATAAACAAGGGCAGGATTTGTATTTGAAAGTGGGCGCCGTTCCCCGTGTCCGGTGCGGCGGGGTACTGGATACGCTTCCTTTTGAAGCCGTGCGGGACAGCGACGTCACAGAAATTGTCGGACAGTTTTTGAATGACAGCCAGAAAGCGCTTCTGGAGCAGCACAAAAGCGTCGATTTCGCGTTTTCTTTGGCCGATGGCGGAGCTCAGCGTTTCAGGTGCAACGTATTTTTACAACAGGGGAGTTATTCCATGGTCATTCGCCGGTTGTGGAAAAAAATTCCGACTTTCAGTGAGTTACAGATTCCGGACAGTTTGAAAAGAATATCGATGGAACAATCCGGTATTATTTTAATCGCGGGCACTGTTGGCTGCGGGAAAACGACAACGATTAACGCGATGATCAACAGCATGAATCAGAGCTTGCACCGGCACATTATCACGATCGAGGACCCTGTCGAGTATGTTCACGAGGACAACAAATGCCTGATTAATCAGCGCGAAATCGGCCAGGACGCGCGCGATTTCAGTTCCGCCCTGAAGTATGTTGTGCGCCAATCGCCGGATGTGATTGTGATCGGAGAGATGAGAGACGCTGAAACCTTCAATTTTGCGCTTTCGGCTTCTGAAGTGGGGCGGCTTGTGATTTCAACGGTGCATGCGAAGTCAAGCGTCCAGATTTTCGAGCGCCTTCTGGGTTTTTTCCCGCGTGAACAGCGGGACGGCGTCTTGAGCCATCTGTGTTTTCATATTGTCTGTTTTGCGGTCCAGAAATTGCTGGTCGCCAAAGACGGAAAAACGCTTGTGCCCGCCTTTGAGATTATGCTCGGGAATGAAACCATCCGGGAACTTGTCCGGAACAAGGAGTTCGAAAAAATTCCGCAGGCATTGCGAAACGCCAGGGATGCCGGCATGCAGACCATGGACCAGTCCATTTTTCATCTTTGGCAAAGCGGAGTCGTTACTTCGGAAGAAGCCATGGGGGCCAGCATCAAGCCCCAGGAGCTGGAAAAACTAATGAAAGGAATCCGGCTTGACGAGCATAAGTCAAAAATTCTGGGCAATTAGCTATCTGTGAGGTATTGTGATGGACATTGCCGGCGCGTCAAAACCCCCTCGTAGAACAGCACTGGACAAAAGCTCTTTTTGTCGTAAAATTACAAATCCCCTCGTTTTTTCCGTTACGGAATCACGGCGGCGTAGCTCAGTTGGCAGAGCAAGGGACTCATAAGCCCTGGGTCAGTGGTTCGATTCCACTCGCCGCCATTTTTTTTCGCCCGTTGTCCGACAAGGAGGAAAACAGCCGTTGAAAAAGATTTTGCTTTCTTTCTGGCTGCTTGGTTTTATTTTTCAGTCCGGGTGCGCATCCCACAGAGTTGTGCATCTCGCCAAAGGAGTCGATGCGGACGGCGAAGTGCGCGATTTTTATGCGGTCACATACAATCAGGTTGTGATTCCCGAATATGTCATTAATGAGCGCGGCGAATATCCGACGGATCCGGAAACGGCCCGGCAACGGTTTCAACAAAGAAAACCGGCGTTGGAATCAAAGATGAAAGCGCGCTATATCCTGCCGAATAATGCTTTGTTTTTTTCAAAGCAGTTTTTGCTTTATGCCGGGTTTACGGTTGTTTCGCCGGTTACCTATCCGCTGTATGCGATGAGCGCCAAGGAAGGGAAGCGGTCTCTCGGAGAGTATTATCGCGTCATGTCGGGAGATAATCTGGCCAAGCCGCCTGTTTTGCGGGACGAGTTTGCTAATTTCCCATAAAATCAATGGGGTCAGAGCCCGGGCTCTGACCCCAGATCTAAAATTGGTGGGCGGAGGGGGAGTTGAACCCCCACGAGTTGCCCCACACGACCCTGAATCGTGCGCGTCTGCCAGTTCCGCCATCCGCCCAACTTTGAAAAAACGTTAATGTCTCCTGTGCGCGCCTGCCTGCCGGCAAGCCGATCCGCCAGTTCCGCCACTCCAGCATGAGATACAATTTGAGCGGTAAAAGAGGCCAAGGAGTCAACAGTATAGTCAGGCCGCCTTAGCTGTTCAAGCCCGATTTTTAAAGTTTGCCAAGTTAAGCTTTTCAGCCGTGCCCGGTAAGGTTATAATCCCGCTATGGCGGAACAACCGGTTGTTACAAACCGAAAAGCACGGTTTAATTATTTTATTACGGATACAGTCGAAGCCGGGATTGTGCTGAACGGAAACGAAGTCAAGTCCATCCGTGACGGCAAGGCAAACCTGAACGAGGCCTTTGTTTATTTTTCCAAGCACGAGGCATTTGTCGTGGGGATGCATGTCAGCCCCTA
>CAZFUU010000006.1:19847-20098 GCA_964522565.1 uncultured bacterium
TGCTGACCGGGCGTCGTCGACAGAACCTGCCCGGACGAGAAAACTGCTTCTCCATAAAACCGAAATTGTCCGGATGGCATCTTCGGTTTCGCGCCAGGGATATACCTGTATTCCATTGTCCCTTTATTTTAAAAAAGGGGTGGTGAAACTTGAAATCGGCGTCGGACAGGGTAAAAAACTTCATGACAAACGTGAAAGCTTGAAGAAAAAGGGCCATGACAGGGAAATGAAGGCCGCTTTAAGCCGGAAGC
>CAZFUU010000007.1:0-3903 GCA_964522565.1 uncultured bacterium
ATTTGATATTCAGGGTGCCTTTCAGTACCATTGTATTTTTTAGTAAGATCTTCGTGAAGCTGTTGAATCTCTTTCATAAGGACGTCAATGTCCTCTTCCGATTTTTCCACCTTCGAAAAAGGGTCGTCGGACATGTCATACTTAATCAAACTTGTGTATTTAACCCCCGGGATCTTAAGTTTCCGGCCAAAAAGATTGATTTCTAACTCCGGGTTCGCGAGAATCATCATCAGAAGCCAAAGGCCAAACGGAAACCATAAAATCGGATAAGTGCTAAAAGCAAAAACAACCGCGCCCGCAATCCCTTTAACCGTTCCAAAAAGCGCTGTCTTCAGCGCCAAATCGACAATCATTGTCCCTGTTGTGACAACTCCCGCCAGATAGAGCATCCCTTTCCATCTGGCAGTCATCATCGCGACGGGCAAATAAGCCAAATTCATAAAGAGCACCTTATGGAAGATCATCAACAGGATGACAAAAGGAACGGAAATGGCTGCCGCCCAAGGATTCGCGGTCAGAAGCATCCAGAGGACACCGAATGTGCTTAAATAATTCAGGAGGAATTTCCATCCGGCCATACGGAACTGCGCAAGCTGTTTTTCCCCGAACATCCGCATTCGATCTTGAGACAATCGAGCCCTGATTTGTTTAAACCCGTGGATAGGCATCAAGAACACATTCCGCCAAAGATGAAAGGCATACCACAGTCCAGCATAAACAAACGCATACCATGCAACATTTGCAAGCGGCCTTCCTTTAATATCCTCAGACCGAAGCCATTTATTAAACCAGCTTCGCTTTTCCTCCGATGCCGGATCATAACTATTCGCGAATTGTGTTACCAAGCGTCGCGAAACCGCTGCCATCGCGTTATTGACGGCCTCGTCATAACGAAGAATATCTCTGCCTTTAATTTCGGGGAAAAAGATATCAAGAAGCCCGATCCGTTTCGCAGGGTCCCTTGTCTGAAGGTCAGTAAGCGCTAAAACAAGGAGGGGAGACGCAAAAGATGGACGCGCCAAATCTTCCTCCTGAAACGTTTCCTTTTTACCCTGAATATAATGGCTTTGATAAAGATCCCAGTTCCGCTGAAACCTTGCCATAAAATCGAAAAGATCTGCAGGCCTTAATCCGCCCTCCCTACCCATCAGAAACGCGATTCGCGCCGAAAGATCCTGTCTCATTTTTTCTTTTTGAGCGGGCGTTTTTTTCCATTTTTCCGCCAAATGCCTTTCGAGCGTGTCGGCGCCACGAAGTGTTGCCAACCCGAAATATTCCGCGGCTTCCTTTATTTCAGGTTTGTCAGAACGGGGATTAGGATAGGGATCGAATCCGTTTCCCTCGCCAAAAATCCATCCAAACGCTCCATCCCGAATTGTATCAGCGCTATTGGCTTCCAATGCCTTGACACGAACGCTTGCCGCAAGCCCAAGCCGCATTAAGCTGTCCGCCTCAAAAAGAGCCGACCGGAAATCGAGCGTATTGCCGTTTTTTTCGCTCTGCGAGATCAATCGTTCGGCTAGGTCAAACCATAAATCAATCATTGCGCGATTAATACCGCGATTATAAGTGTCATTCGCCAGCCGGTTTATTTCATCATCGCGTTTCTCCTTTAACTTTTCTTCCCTCGTTTCGCCCGGATCGAAAAATTCAAGGTTGATGCGATTCTCACTTTGCAATGCATCGAATCTTTCCCTGAACATTTTTTTATTCTGCTCGATCATCCAGAAATCATAAAGCGCTTCAAAAAGGCCGACCGGATTCCTTAAGCCGCCGTCAGAATTCAAATCCAGCAGACCGGCCAGCCGATCGGTGGCAATGAAAATTCCATCGGAACGGTTTAAAACATCAACAGCGGCCTGGTCAATTTTGGCGATTTCTTTCGGATCCGTTTCGTCCACGGGATTCCCAACCGCGCGCTTGATTGCAATAATTGCGGGCCTTAAATAAACGCGCAAAAGGACGATTTCTTCGGCTGAAAAACCTTCTTCAATCATTTCGTTCGCAAAATTACGTTTAACCGCGACCGGAATCGAAGCCGGCTGTTTATGTTTCTGCCGGTTTGCGAACTCCTTGGTCAGAATCTCAAGCAATCCGGAAGGAACTTCGGCCCCGGAGTCGGCGGATTTTTTATTGACAACCGGCTCGGGATTAAAATCCCCGATGACCTGCGAAAAAGCAAGAAGCGCGCGATCGATATGCCCGGGTTCGTTATTTTCCAGGTCGCCAAAAACATTCCCCCTGATCATCGAATCATAATTCGCCGCCTGATCGTCGGCAATCTGATCTACTCGGCTCCTGCGCTTATCCCGGACGTCCCTGACACGCTTGTTGAAATCTCTTGCCCAAGTACTAACTGCCAGAGAATTTATTTTTTTCTCACGCGCTTTTTCACTTGTATAATTCTCAATATATTTCCCCGCCCAATATTCTAAAAATTCCGTCAACGCATTCTTGTATTCAGAATCATTTTCCATCGCTTCACGCAACGTGGCGGCATCCGTCTCGCCATTAAACCTCGCGTGAATAAATACCTTGCGGGCTCGTTCCATTTCAATCATAAAGTCATCCTGCGCGGCAAGAATCTCATTTTCGGAATATTTACTTCTTAATAATTCTTCCCTGATTTGCACGAATTTTTTCACCCACCAGATTAATCCCAAAGGCATCTTTCCTTCTTTGTCCGTTTCTACATCCATTTCCAGATTTTCCTGAAATACATTTCGATACTTAACGGCTATATCCCTGAGGATTTCTCCTTCAACCTCAACGCGTTTCCCATCAGCGCCAATATAAGTAAATTCTCTTAACGAACGGAAATCGGGGTCTTGACTTAAATTTGTTCGCAATTCGCGCTGAACAAGAGATTCTTTTCCCAGTTGTCTTCGTGTTAACTCATTGATACGCTGTTCTCCTTTCCGGAAATATTTCAACTGTCCGTCGAGCGTTTCAAAGGTCGGAAAATATCCATAAACGGCATAATTGACAGCCGACAAGAAAGCCATATCCTCGAGCCAGTTGTAAATCATATCAACGGCCGCCTGGTCATTTCGAGCCAAATACGGATGGTTCCATCTTTGCATGTCTAAAATCCTGGCAAGCATTCCTTCGGCCGTTTCAGGGCTAAGGGGACGTCTAGCGGTAATAATTTCGCTTATCGGAACAGGAAACTGATCGCTTTTTTCTCGACTATCATTAATATCTTTCAAATGTTTTTGTAGCCGGGAAATAAAATTGAACTCTCTATAATAATTCCCTTGAGCACTTTGGTAGGGATTATCCCCAATCTCGGGCTCGCCATTGAACGCGTTTAATAAAAGGCCCTTCAGCTTAAGTTTCTGGGCCTCGGTTTCTAAAATTTCCAGCGCTTTTTCGAGAGCGATTCCAAGTCTTTCGGCATAGGGCTTGGACGTATTTTCTTCCATAGCCCTGTCATAAGCCATCATCACGGGGTTGGATTTGGCGGAAATATCTCCGGATGAAATTCGCAATGAAGACGTTATTCCATTTTCATACCCGAAGTTGTACAACATGTTGGCGGCCTGTAAATACATTTTAACCTGCGTTTCAAAAAGCACCCTGTCCAACGCGTTTCCTGGGCTCGCCGAAGAGATAAGGCGATTTTCTATCTGTTGATCAACAATGGCGCGCACCGCGTAATCATCCTGCGCCTCATTCATCAGCCCGGGATTATTTTTATTACCTGTTTCGCCGGCAACAATCGTTCTAAAACGCTGCAATTCCTGAACATGCATCCAAAATGGTTTTCCGTGCCCCAAATGGCTCAGGATTTTCTTGCCGGCCTCTTCTTGCGCCTCAAACGCCTTTCTCACCCATTGATAATAAATTTCCGGCGTGAGGCCCGGATCAATACGCTGTAAATCCCTTAAATGTTTATCCTCA